>VXME01000021.1 GCA_009861545.1 Acidobacteriota bacterium
CGTCGGCTCGCGCCTACAATTGTCGCATCTGTTTTCTGCGGCGCAGACTCCTAGAACGCGTATCCGACGCTGACGTTGAACTGGTTGACCCCGCTGTCAGCGGCGTTGCTGACCCACATGTGGTCCACCTTGAAAACGACGCCCGGGTTCGGCTTCAGCTCGATGCCGAAGGTCGTGTAGGTGTTGTTCCTGCCCGGGTCGCGGGTGAACCCTGCCGCCAGCGCGGTGTGGGTGTCGACCTTCTCGTAGCGCAGGTACGGCGTGAGCGCCACGCCGGCGGCTCCCGGCGCCTGCGACAGCAGGTCGTAGCCGAGCTGCACGTAGCCGCCCTGCATCTTCTCCGCGACGCCCTTGCTGCCTTCCAGGCCGAGCACCTGGTTCAGCATCGACGTGTCGTCGAGGCCGGCCTGCGCGAACAGGGCGCGAAAGTCGACGCCCCGGGCCTGAACCTGCGCGTGCACGTCGAAGATGTTGGTGCGCACGCCGTCGATGCGGCCGCTGTCGTCCGCCACCTCGCTCTGTCCCGATCCGCCGGTGTAGAAGCTGCCACCGAAGAAGGCCCCGGGGATCGGCGTGATGTCGAGGCGGCCGGTGAAGGCCATGTTGTCCGCATAGGCCTTGCCGCCCTTCTGACGCCCGCCCCGCAGGCCGCCCGCCGAGAAGTTCGTGCCTCTGAACCCGTTGACCACGTACGCGCGGAACGCCACGTTGTCGAACGCGCCGTAGAACCCGCCGCCGTTCTCCCGCCACGTGGAGGGAATTATCTTGTTCTCGGTCACGGGACGCTCGGCCCCGATGAAGACCGTCGGCTCGTGGAACTCGTTGACCAGGCCCATCGGAATCATCAGCATGCCGGCGCGCAGGCCGAAGTTCGGGGTCGCCTGGTAGTCGACGTACGCGAACTCGACGAAGATCTCCTTCGCGTGCTCGACCTCGATCTCCGAGTTGAACAGGAACTTGTCGCTGAACCGGTAGCCGGTGTACAGAATGGCCCGCAGGTAGTCGAACTGCGTCGTCTTGTCCGAGGCGTAGTTCTCATACAACATCTCACCGTAACCGGCGATCGACACGCCCGAGTCGATCGCGTAGGTCGCGGCCGCCGACGGCGCCAGGCCGAGCGCGCGGGCCTGATCGATGGACAATTCGTTCGCGGACTCGCCGCTCCGCAGCCGTTCGATCTCCTCGGCCAGCAGCTCGATGCGCCGCTCGAGCTCCTCGACGTCGACCTCCTGCCCCTCGGTGTCCTGCTCCTCGGTGTCCTGCTCTTCCGTCTCGCCCGCGGCGGTCTCGGCTTCCGTACCGGCCGCCGGCGCCACGGTCGCTCCGGCTCCCGCGGGAACCAGGACGCCCTCCGTCGACTCCGCGAAACCGGCTTCGTTCGGGCCGGCGCCGACCGCGGGGGCGGCCCTCAATCCGATCGCCAGCGCCACCGCAAATGCGGCCAGCGTGGAATGAAATCGCCCAGTCGCCATCACGCCACCTCCATCACAATGCGGTTGCGTGGCGCTGGGCCCGCCCCTAGAATGGGAGTCGCTGCAACGTGCCGCACGCCGTGCAACCAGGGTTTGGGAAACGCGGGGCGAGCGTTCAGCAGGCCCACTCGGTGTTGCCGCACCGGGCGGGCCGTTTCACTTTCCGAACGCCCCTGCAACACCGTCTCGGCTCGGGACTTCCTCCGTCGGGCCGGCGGCCAGAAATGAGATTACGTCTCAGTTGGCGAGGAGAACTATAGATCCGACTGATTTGGTCGGTCAAGAAAAATGAGATTCGATCTCACTACTGGGCCTTCCGAGACGGCTGCCCGGGCATCGGGATCCGCCGGATGACGACGGCGCCGCTCGCCTACCGCCGCATCTTCGCCTTCTGGCTTCCGCTCGCCGGCACCTGGCTCATGATGGCGGTCGAGGGCCCCTACCTGGCCGCCATCATCGCGCGGCTGCCGGACGCCACGATCAACCTCGCGGCGTTCGGCGTGGCATTCGCCTTCGCCATCATCATCGAGTCGCCCGTCATCATGCTGATGAGCGCTTCGACCGCGCTGGTCGAGGACGCCGCGAGCTACCGCGCCCTGCGGCGGTTCGCGCTCGGGCTCGCGGGGCTCGTGACCGCGGTGCAGCTTCTGGTCCTCCTGCCGCCGGTGTTCGACGCCGTCGCCGGACTGCTTCGCCTTCCGGCCGACGTCGCGGCTCTGACCCACGGCGCGCTCGCCATCCTTCTGCCGTGGCCCGCGGCCATCGCCTACCGCCGATTCCGCCAGGGGCTGCTCATCCGCCACGACCAGACGCGGCGCGTCGCCTACGGCACGGTGATCCGCGTCACCGCCATGTCGCTGACGGCGATCGGGACGTTCCTCGCCACCGGCCTGCCGGGCGCCAGCGTCGGCGCGCTGGCCCTGTCGGCCGCGGTCGTCACCGAGGCGCTGGCGAGCCGGCTGATGTCCCGGAAGATCGTCGCCGAGCTTCTCGACCGCCCCCGCCCCGCGGCACGCATGGCTCCGCTCCGCCTGCGGGCTCTCGTCCGCTTCTACGCGCCGCTCGGGTTGACGACCTTCATCGCCCTCTCGGCCCAGCCGCTCGTCACCTTCTTCATGGGCCGGGCGCGCTTCCCGGTCGAATCGCTGGCCGTGCTGCCGGTGATCCATGGCCTGACGTTCATCTTCCGCGCGGTCGGCCTCTCGTACCTCGAGGTCGTCATCGCGCTCCTCGGTCCACGCCGCGAGCACTTCGCGCGATTGCGCAACTTCGCCGGCCTGCTGGCGGTGGCCGCCACGGCCGGCCTGTCGGCCATCGCCCTGACGCCGCTGGCCAACGTGTGGTTCCGGACGGTTTCCGGACTGAGCCGGGAGCTCGCGGAGTTCGCGCTGTTGCCGCTGGCCATCCTGGCCGTCTTCCCCGCGCTCTCGGTCGCGCTGCACCTGCAGAGAGGGGTGCTGGTGCACGCCCGCCACACACGCCCGACGGCCCGGGCGACCGCGCTCGAGGTGCTGACGGTGGCGGCGGCGCTGGCCGCCACGATCCACGGGCTCGGACTCACCGGCGCCGTCGCGGCGTCGATTGCGATCCTGGCGGGAAGGGTGGTCGGGGTGTCCTGGCTGGTGGCGCCCTGCGTCCGGGTATTGCGCACCGGCCCCGCGACCGAAACATCGGTACAGAACGAAACCGACGCTGCATCCACGAGAGCAATCGGGTAGCCTGAGCAGAAATGGCCTTCGATCTGCGCCAACTCTGGGTCACGGAGTGGATCGTCTGCGGCTTCTTCCTCTACCTGATCGTCCTCTCGCGCCTGCGCCCGCTCGCGCCCGCACGCCGCCGCCGCGTGCTGCTCGTCGGCTTGGTGTGCATCGTGCTGGCCGTCATGCTGTCGCAGCTCCGGCCGTCGCCCAGCCTGCGCATCATCCGCGACTGGGTGCCGGCGATCTATCTGCTGCAGAGTTACTGGGTATCCGGCCTCTTCTTCCTGCGGCCCTCCCTGCGGCTCGAGCGCCGCCTGCTGGCGTTCGACACCTGGCTGTTTCGACGCACCGGCGTGCGCCGCGCCGCCGCGCGCGCGCCACGGCTGGTCGCCTCGTGGTTCGAGGCCACGTACCTGCTGGCGTACCCCTTCGTCCCGGTAGGCTTCGGCGTGTTCCTGGCGCTCGGACATCGCGGCAACGCGGACGCGTTCTGGATGGCGGCGCTCATCGCGGGATTCACCTGCTACGGCATGCTGCCCTGGATCCAGACGCGCCCGCCACGCGCGCTCGCGTCGGACCGCCCGCTCTGGATGCCCCACCCGAGCCTGCGCCGGCTCAACACGTCGGTGCTGCAGCGGATGAGCGTGCAGGTGAACACCTGTCCGAGCGGACACGCCGCCACGTCGGTGGCAGTCGCCCTGACGATCGTCACGGTCGGCGCCCCCGCCACCGGCGCCGGGTTCCTGCTGGTGGCGTCCAGCATCGTCGTCGCCACGGTGCTCGCGCGCTACCACTACACGCTCGACACCCTGCTCGGCCTGGCGGTCGGCATCGCCGCCTGGGGCGTCGCCTTCCTCTCGCTATAATCGGTCGCCGGCCCGACAAACATGGCCTGCGGCTCCGATTGCCGCCCAACCGGGTCTGGCCGGGCGTCTGTACCGTTTGCCGCGCAGACTCCCGGAGGCCGCTCACCTGGAGGGATACCCATGACTCGCAGACTGCTCGCGCTCGTCGCGCTGATCGCCTGGCTCACCGGCGCCCCCACGGTCGCCGCCGCCGCCGACTACCACCACATCCATCTCATCGCGACGTCGGCGGCCGAGGCCAAGGAGTGGTACATGACCCATATGGGGTGCACCGACTACGGCCGGCACAACGCCTGCGCCGCCGGTGACACGCTCATCATCTTCTTCGAGCGCGAGCCCACCGGCCCGAGCGTGGGCAGCGGCGTGGACCACATCGGGTTCTCGTTCTCCGACCTGGCCGCCAAGATGGACTCGTTCGAGGCCGCCGGCATCAGGATCCTCGAGCCCATGCGGGAGATCGACGGCCTCTTCAAGCTGGCGTTCATCGAGGACCCGTGGGGCACCAAGATCGAGGTGGTCGAGGACACCGAGTGGCTCGGCTTCCACCACCTGCACCTGCGGTCGGCCGATCCGGCCGCGGCGCTCGACTGGTACGAGCACATCTTCGCCGGCGAGCGGGACAGCCTGAAAGGCCGCATCGCGGGCCTGCGCTACGGCACCGTCTGGCTGCTCATCTCGCAACACGACGGCGAGCTGGCGCCGACCGAAGGCCGCGCCTTCGACCACCTCGGCTGGCAATTCCCCGACCTCCGCTCGGCGGCCGAGGAAATCAAGGGCAAGGGCGTCGACTTCACGATGGAGCCGCGCCCGTTCACCAACCCGCTCGGCGAGGACATGCTGATCTCGTTCGTCGTCGGCCCGGACGGCGTCCGTATCGAGATCGTGCAGCCGCGCGTGTAGCGCCGGGCGCCGCGTCCAGTCACTCGCTCACTACTGGCGTCGGTTCGCGGGACGGATCGACGCCAGTCTGCTCGGGCCGCCCCAGCCCGCCGGCGGGAAGCGGTCTCCTGCCTCTACCCCTGAGGCTTGGGCGGCCGGCAGATTACTTTACATTTATGGCGACAAATATTACCATGTATTTGTCATGCCTGTCGTGCCCAACGCGATCGCGGAGCGCTATCCCCACCTTCAGTTCCGCCGGCACTGGGAATTCGGCCCTGACGTCCACTACCAGCTTGGCCAGTGCAATGCGATCATTCGAGCGATCCGAGAGACGCCGCTCAGCCCGGATCGCTACAAGGAACTGGGACGGGTGGCCTTGATCAAGGGTGCCCAGGCGACCACCGCGATCGAGGGCAATACACTGACCGACTCCGAAGTTGAGCGGGTCGCAGACGGCGAATCGCTGCCGCCCAGCAAGCAGTACCAGGAACGCGAGGTTCGCAATGTCATTGGCGCCATGAACGACATCGTCGGAGAAGTCGCCGGCCGTGGCGGCACCCCTCCCGTCTCGGCGGCGCTCATGCTGCAGTTCCACAGGCAGATCGGAGCCGATCTCGGCGAGCACTTCGACGCTGTCCCGGGACGGTTTCGTACGGACGAACGGGTAGTCGGGCCGTATCGGTGTCCTCGGGCCGAGGACGTGCCGACCCTCGTCGACCTGCTGTGCGAATGGCTTCAGGAGGAGTTCCCGGGGGGCGAGGACTCGCCATCCTTCACGGACGCCGTGATTCAGGCAATCGTGACCCACGTCTACATCGAGTGGATCCATCCGTTCGGAGACGGCAACGGACGGACCGGCCGAATGATCGAGTTCTACCTCCTGCTGCGGGCTGGCAATCCGGATATCGCTTCCCACATCTTGTCGAACTTCTACAACCTCACGCGGCCCAGGTACTACCGGGAGCTCCAGCAGGGGCACAGGAACCGTGACCTCGGCGCTTTCATCGCCTATGCCGTCCAGGGCTACCTCGATGGCCTGCTGGAAACGCTTGGGACCATTCTGCAGGATCAGTTCAGAATCGCGTGGCGGGCACTGATTCACGACCGCTTCGCCGCACAGCGATATCGGAAGAAAGGCGTCTTCAAGCGCCGGCGAGAGCTGATGCTGCACTTCCCGTTGGGGGAAGTGGTTCCGATCGAGAAACTGGCTGTACTGAACTTGAGCCTGGCAAGGAAATACTCCAACCTGACGGAGACGACGCTCCTTCGGGATCTGAGACTCCTGATGGAAATGGGCCTCGTCGTGCATGATGAGCAGGCGGGAGGCTACCGGGCGCATACGGAACTGCTGCATCGCCAAGTGCCGGCACGACGGGTGTGAGCCGCTGGCAGCGGGATCGCAGAACGGGCCACCGCCCCGCCCCGGCGCGCGAACGGATCGACCTTGACCTTCTATGGAGCGCCAGGACCTCGACGAGCGACTTGAAAGCCTGCATGACGAAGCCGACCCGCGCCGGCGGCGGCTGCTCGCGCTCGGGCTGCTCACGGCGCAGCTCGCCCCGCTGGGCATCGAGCCGGTCCTGGTGGGCGGCGGCGCGCTGGAGTTCTATACCGCCGGCGGCTACGCGACGCACGACATGGACCTGGCGCTGCCGCACGGGCCGGAGGTGGACGCCGCGTTCGCCGCGCTCGGATTCACCAAGGAGGGCCGCTTCTGGTACCACGCGGACCTCGATCTGGTCTTCGAGGCGCCCGCGCCGGCCGGTCTGCCGGGCGAGGACGCTCCCCGTACCGAGGTCTCCGTCGACGGCCTCCGCGTCGTGATCCTCGGCGTGGAGGATCTGCTGATCGACCGCCTGCGCGCCTGGGTGCATTGGAAGAGCGACGAGGACGGACGCTGGACCCGGCGTCTCGCGCACCTGTACGCGAATCGCCTGGATTGGAGTTACCTGCGGGAGCGGACGAACGCTGCCCCCGAGGAAGCGGAACGCCTGCGACAGATCGAGCAGGAAGTGGGCCGACCATGATCGATTACGACGAGTTCCAGGCCGAAGTGCGGCGGCTCAAGCGCGAGCGCTGGGCGAAGATGCTCGCCGCCGAGCCCCCCGGTCGGCCGGCCGGCAGAAGACCGCGCGATCCGGAGCAGGAGCGGATGTTGCAGCACATGGACCGTGCCCGGCTCGAACGGGAGAATCCGGACCTGCTGCGCCGCGGACCGCAATTGCCCGCGCGGCGAGCGCGGTGATAGTAAAGTGAGCCGACACCGGAGAGAGCCCGGACCGACGGTCCGCAGGCGAGGAGATCACCGATGCACAGCAAGCCGCAGAACGACCCGACACCGAAGCCTTCGCGCAGGCGGTTCATCGAGAGCGCCGGCGCCGTCACCGGCGCGGCGTTCGCCACCGCCGCCATCCCCGGCCGCGCGGCCGCGGCGCAGCCGAGCGGCGGCGACAGCCCCGGCGCACGCTTCCGCCAACTGCTGGGCGGCGACGATCCGCCCTATTGCGTCAATTGCGGCGACGTCGCCACCGCGCGCCTCGCCGAGATGCACGGCTTCCAGATCGTGATGACCGGCGGCAGCGCCCTGTCGTTCAGCAAGTACGGCATCGGCGACTTCGGCATGATCACGATGGACGACCTGGTCGAGTTCTGCGGCCGCACCGCGGACCGCATCGCGACGCCGATCATCGCCGACGCCGACGACGGCGGCGGGAACCCGCTGAACGTCTACCGCACGGTGCAGCGCATGGAGAAGGCCGGCGCGGCGTGCGTCATGATCGAGGACCTCTACGGCGCCAAGCACCTCGCCGGCTACGACGAGGGCAAGATTCTCGGCCGCGAGGCGATGGTCGACAAGGTGCACGCGGCGGTGGACGCCCGGCGCGACGACGACCTGGTGCTGCTGGTGCGCAGCGACGTGGTCGCCGACGGCGGCCCCCTCGAGGACGCGCTCGAGCGCGTGACGAGCTACGCCGAGGCGGGCGGCGACCTCATCTTCGTGCCCGGCATTCCGCTCGACCAGTGCCGCCGCGCGGTCGAGATGGCCGGGAAGCCCATCCTGACCGGCGCGCCCTCGCTGGCCGCGGCCCGCGACGCCGGGGTCGGGGTCCTGTTCGTCGGCGCCATGGGGGCCATCGCGGCGGGCGCCATCGACCGGGCGATGGACGAGTTGATGCGCGACGGCCAGCTCGGCGACACCGCGTCGCTGTCGCTCCCCGGCAACCGGCGCCTGGAGCTGATCGGCAACGAGGCGACGACGAACCGGGCCCGGGAGTTCAACGCGCTGCGCGAGGACGGGCAGTAGCCCTGTCCATTTCGTGCTCGCGGCGCCTCGCGGGAGGCGCCCGACCGCTTCCTCGGACCGGTCGGGGCGCCTCCTCGTCCTTCGACCTGCGCACCTGCACGTAGAAAACCACTCTTCAGGAGGTCGTGATGGTTTCGGTCCCGGCGCTCTGGCTGCCCATTCTGCTTTCGGGGATCCTCGTCTTCGTCGTCAGCTCGATCATCCACATGGTGCTGCAATACCACGCTGGCGACTCCCGCGCCTTCCCCGAAGAGGCCAAGGTGATGGATACCCTCCGGCCGTTCGAGATCCCGCCGGGCGACTACGTCATGCCGCGTCCGGCGAGCACGAAGGAGATGAACGAGCCGGCGTTCATCGACAAGATGAAGGCGGGGCCGGTGGCGTTCGTCACGGTGATCCCGAACGGGCCGATGGCCATCGGCACGAGCCTCGCCCGCTGGTTCGGCTACAGCCTGCTGGTCGGCGCAGTCGCCGGCTACACGGCCGGGCTCACCCTCGGGCCGGGCGCGGAGTACGGCCTCGTCTTTCGCGTCGTCGGCATGGTCGCCTTCGCGGGCTATTCCCTGGCGATCCTCCAGAGCAGCATCTGGTGGTACCGGAGCTGGCGCTTCACTTTCCTGACGATGTTCGACGGCGCCGTCTACGCGCTGTTGACCGCCGGCACGTTCGGCTGGCTCTGGCCGTAGGAGCACGCGGCGGATTCCCGGACCCGGCGCCGGTTGGAAGCGTCCGAGAGCGCAGGGAATCCGGCCCGCGGCGGGCCAGGTTTTCGTTGTCGACCGCATCACGGATTGGTATCGTGTGCGGAACGTCGTCGACCGCGGACAAGAGCGCTCCCGATCGGAGCCGAGGAGAGGATCGATGGGCAAGACGCAGACGAGCCGGCGCCGGTTCCTGAAGAAGAGCGCCGCCGCCGCGGGCCTGGTCGCCGCGCCGCCGAGTCTGGCGCTGGTCGCCGAGCCGGCCGCGGCCGGAGCCGCCGAGCCGACGCGCTCGATGCTCGACAACAATTCACTGGAGAGCGTCCTCTACGGCCGCCGCTCGCGCTTCGTCACCACGACGCGCGAGGTCGAGGGCCGCAGCCACTACGACACCCCCCGGATCCGGCCGGAACCCTACCGCCCCAGTGCGCGCACGCCGCTGGGCGAGTCGACGGGGACCATCACCCCGACGTCGCTGCACTTCACCACGCAGCACTACTACGGCATTCCCGACATCAACCCGGCCGAGCACACGCTGCTGGTCGAGGGGATGGTGGAACGGCCGCTCGTGTTCACGATGGCCGAGCTGCAACGGCTGCCGTTCGTCTCGCGCATCCACTTCCTGGAATGCGTCGGCAACCGGCCGAACCCGCGAGCCGCCACCGTCACCGGCACGCACGGCCGGATGGCGTGCAGCGAATGGACCGGGGTGCCGCTGTCGGTGCTGCTGAACGAGGTGGGCGTCAAGAACGGCGCGTCGTGGGTCATCGCCGAAGCGGCCGACCGCGGCAAGCACACCAAGAGCCTGCCGCTGGCCAAGGCGCTCGACGACGTGCTCGTCGCCTACGGGCAGAACGGCGAGCCGGTGCGGCCCGATCACGGCTACCCGCTACGCCTGCTGGTGCCCGGGTTCGAGGGCATCTACAACGTGAAGTGGCTCAAGCGCATCAAGGTCGTGGATCAACCGTACCTGTCGTTCCAGGAGCACTCCCGCTTCCTGACGCCGAACCCGAAGACGCAGCGCGACGCCTACGACTTCGGACCCAACTCGGTCATCACGCGGCCGTCCGGCTCGCAGGAGCTGCACGGCCACGGCCTGCACGTCATCAGCGGCCTGGCCTGGTCCGGCGCCGGCAAGGTCAGCAGGGTCGAGGTTTCGACCGACGGGGGCCATACCTGGCACGAGGCCGAGCTGGCCGGCCCGGTGCTGCCAAAGGCCCACACCCGCTTCCACCTGCCGTGGCGCTGGAACGGCGAGGAGGCGGTGCTGCAGTCGCGCTGCCTCGACGAGCGGGGGCAGTTGCAGCCGACCGAGGAAGAGTACGCCCGCTACTGGGGCCTCACGCGCGGGCAACTCTACGGGACGATCCAGAGCCAGCTCGGCTACTGCAACTGGATCCAGCCGTGGAAGGTCGGCGCCGACGGGAAGGTGACCAATGGGCTCGCACCGACCGACGTGGTGGTGGACGTTCACGGGTAGCCGGGAGGCGCGGCGCACGGCCGTTGGGCTCGCGGGCGTGCTGGCCGGGGCCATCCTGCTGGCCGGCGCGGTCGCCGAGGCGCAGCAGGCTGTTTCGCCCTCCGGCCTCGGGCGCGCTCCGACCGCGGCGGAGCGGGCCGACCGCATCATCGGCCCGGACGGCGCGGAGCTGCCGCCGGGAAGCGGCACCCCTGCCCAGGGGGAGATGGTGTTCGGGCGGCGCGGGTGCTCGAACTGCCACGGCCCGACCGGCAGCGAGGGTCCGTCGATAGCGTTGGTGGGCGGCGACGTCACGACGCGCACCAACTACTGGCCGATCCGGCACTGGCCGTTCGCCCCGAGCGTCTGGGACTACATCCGCCGCGTCATGCCCTACGACCGCCCCGGCGTCCTGACCGACGACGAGGCCTACGCGGTGACCGCCTACCTGCTCTACCGCAACGGCATCATCGGCGAGGACGACGTCATGGACGCGGAGAGCCTGTCGCAGGTCAGGATGCCGCGGCGCGACGACTACGTCATGCCGGGCGAGTGGACGCCGGACACGCGGCGGGGGTTCGAGATCCCGCCGGCCCGCTAGCGCCCCGAAACGCCTCGCCGGCTCGGCGTTTCGGCCCATCCCCCCCCGCTCCACGACCCTGCGTCGCAGAACCTCGCGTCGTTGCGTTCTGCGGCGCAGGCTCCCAGGTCTCCGCTGGATCGCCAGGAGTCTGCGGCACAGGAGTTCGCGAGCGAAACTCCCAACGCACCAGCAGGATTGCGGGCGCGACCTTACCGGCGCGCCTGCTCCGAGGCGGCTTTCGTACTCATCTCGCCCAGGGCCACGCTGCGCTCGTAGGCGGCCAGCACGGCGTCGGACATCACCGTGCGGAACCCCCCTTTCTCGAGCTGGTACAGCGCGTCGGCGCTGGTCCCGCCGGGAGACGTGACCCGGTTGCGCAGCTCGGCCGGATGGACCGGCTGATGCTCGGCATAGATCGCCGATCCGCGGATCGTCTGGACCACCATCTCCCGCGCGGCGTCGCGCGAGAAGCCGAGGTGGACCGCCGCGTCGATGAGCGCCTCCATCATCAGGAACACGTAGGCCGGCCCCGACCCGCTGATGGCGGTGGCCATGTCCAGGAACTTCTCCTCCTCGACGAAGAGCTGCCGGCCCAGGGCGGCGACGATGGCCCCGGCCTGCTCGCGCTGCACCTCGGACACCTCCGGCGTCGCCGTCCACACCGTCATCCCCTCCCCCACCTGCGCCGGCGTGTTCGGCATGGTGCGCACGATGGCGCGATGCCCGAGGCCGGTGGAGATGGAGGCGATGGTCGCTCCGGCCACGATGGAGACCACCAGCGCGGCGGCGTCTATCGCGCCGGCGCCGCGCAGCTCCGCCAGGACCCCGGGCAGCACCTGCGGCTTCACCGACAGCACGATGACCTGCGCGTTCAGCGCGGCCTCGCGGTTGTCGAGGGTCGTCCGGACCCCGAACTGCCCGCCCACCGCGTCCAGCCGCTCCCGGTGGCGGTCGCTCGCGACGATGCCCCCCGCCTGCACGTCGTGCCGCGCCAACAGGCCGCCGATCATGGCCGAGGCCATCGCCCCCGCCCCGACGAACGCCACGTTCAAGTCACTCAACACGTTCTTCGTCACGCCTGCTCCCCGGAATGCCCGCCGGGGGATCCGGCCGAGCTTGAGTATTCTAGTGGCGCCCCATGGACCCCATCGCCCACACCCTGGCCGGCGCCACCCTGGCCGAGACCCGGTTGAGAGACTGGACTCCGTTCTCGGCTCCGGCCCTGATCCTCGGGGCCAACGCGCCCGACATCGACGCCGTCACGATGTTCGTCAGCCGCGACCTGTCGCTCGGGTTCCGCCGCGGGTGGACGCATGGCGTGCTCGCGATGGTGGTCCTCCCGCTGGTGCTGACGGCGCTGCTGCTCCTCCTGGATCGGGCGGTGGCGCGCTGGCGGGGGCGGGACC
>VXME01000022.1 GCA_009861545.1 Acidobacteriota bacterium
CAACCGGCAGAAATAGTTGTCGTTCACCGGCAAAAGTAGTTGACGCCGAACACCGGTCCGCTTCTCCAGCGCTGCAATCGCACAGGGTCCGCACCGGGGGGGACCGGGACGACCCACCAGGGCCAGCGCACCACAAGGGCACTTACGCGGGGGTTTGGTGTCGCGTTGCTTGCGGGCAAGCTCGTGTCGGATTTGCCGCGCCCGGCAGTTGACGCACAGCGGACGACCATCCATCGGGGGATGCTTACCGCACTTTGGACATAGCCCCTGTGCCTTGCGGTCAGTATGCAGTCTTGCCTGTCGAGCGTTGTTGATGGACGCGCATCCATCACATAGGGCGGCACCACTAGGGACTGCCTTACCACACTGCACACATTCCTTGTGTGCCCGACGGTTATCGTAGTCTGCTTTCTCCCGTGCTTGACGATGCGCGGGTGATTCAATGGTAAATCCCCCGTTGTGCGTAACGTCGGTAAGACCGGGAACAAACGCCGGTAGGCAGCGGTAAGTATGGACAATCGAGCGTAGACGCTCGTGCTCGATATGTAGTGTGGGGAACACGGCAAAAGGATAGGACAGGTGCGGGGGTCCGGGAGTCCGCCAAAACCCGGACCCCCCACCACGCCGAAACCACCAGGGGGATAAGCAACCCTAGTCGGTCGGCGGTTCGTTGGACGGCGGCGCCGTCGTCGTGTCGTCGTTCTCCGGGTGATGCTGTTCGGCCAGTGCCGCAATTTGCTTCTCGACCCTGGTGACAAACGACGTTGCCTTCTCGTGCAGCACCATCGTTACGTGCGCATACCGGTGGTCGAAGGTGACGTGGCACCGGTGGATCTTGCCGTCTTGTAACGGCGCGATGGGTTCGACACGTCGCACGTCCTCGGCGCGCAGATAGACGGTTGCCCCCTCCGGGTCGCCGTCCTTGTCGTACCCTTGCAGCTTCATGAAGTGTGCCCGTGCCATTGGTCCTCCTAGCGATAGGATGCAAGTATGGACGCGGCACCACTACGATGCACGCATCCGGCAACAGATGTCGGGATGGGGTTGGGGTTCAGCGCGTCACCTTTGACCCTTGCCGGGCCATAGGCATCCAACCACGCGGCAACCCGGGTGACTGCTTGGACGATGGGTCCCGGCAAGTCCTCGTCGGGGGTATACCGGGCCACGATGCGATAGGTGCCGTGGTCTTCGACCATCACACGTCCACCAGGGACCAAGTGCTTGTCGGTATATGCGGCGTATGCCTCGTCAGTGTCGGACCATCGGTCGATGCTTACGAGGGTTGCACCTACGCAGTTGCTATGCGTCGGGAAAAGCGGACAGTGCTCGCGGGGGTCAAGCTCGATTTCGACGGTGGACTGTCGATAGTCGGAGGTCCCCCGCAACCACAACGTACGCGACCATGCTTCGATTTCGTGGAACGCGGTCTCGACCCATGACTGATCTAACGTCCGGGTCGGGGTTGCACTAATCAACGATGCCGACTTGGACCGCTCGACCATATCAGTCGGGACGACCCCCGGTGTCACGACGGTCGATACCAGTTTCATAGTCCGACCGCCTCCCGTGCGTCCGCTATGGACATCCCCGATACCACCAAGCGAGAAAGGGCCATGGCCCGGTGCGACACGTCCGGCGTGTCGAGAAGGTCAAGGTCGATGACGACCCGACGACGAAGCAACCGGGACGCTTCCTGCTCGATAAGACGCGCCAGCGCCATCAGGGTATGCGTCTTTAGGATGCGGACCCCTTCGCGTAACGCTTGTCCCGTCTGTGTCCCGTCCAAGTGTGCGATTGCCGGGGGGATGCCGTGCAACATCATGACCGCCCGATACACTTGGGCAAACAGGGACACGGTAGCGGGCATGGGTTCGGGTCCAAGTCGTTCGGGGACTAGGTCCTTGGCCGGGGCCGAGCTTGCGCCGACGCCGTGACCTTGTCGGGTCGTTTCAACAAGTCCGATGCGGCGGGGTGCGTCTAACGTCGCCGCAATCTGACCGGCGATGCGGTCGAAGGTCTTGTCGTCCATCCCGGTCGGGTGCGTCAAGATGCGTCCGACACCTACTGCCGCTTCATGACCTAGACCATGCTCCAGGGCGCGCGCTAGCGTCCCTGTGGACGCTGCCTCGTCCAAGGACGACCGACCTTCCCAGGGACGACGCAGGGGCGCATGCTGGCGGACGTGCAGCACGTCATCCGGTGTCGCGGTCAACTGCTCGGACGTGTCGGGACCGGCGATGTCAAGCTGGTAGCGCCACGACCGGGGACTACCGTTGATGCCAACACACTGCGCACGGTCGAAGAACAGACCGCCGTCCCCGGCCCGTAGCAAGTGGTAACTGTTACCGAACCGGATCAAACCATGCACGATGTCCGACACGACAAGCGGCGTCAACAGCCCACCATCGCCCGTCAGACGCGCCACGGACATCGACCCTGCCAACCACCGGGCCGCCGCTACCTGTGCGCCTGATACAGCGCTGCGCAGCCCTGACGCCGTTTGTAGTTGACGGTCGAGAGCAGTCTGTGTGTAGGACGACCGATGCTCTCGGACGGGGGGACCCCGCAAGTCACCGAGGGTAATCATTACAACCACACTCGGCGCGGGGACCGGTCCCGAACCTCGGCCCGTGTCTGCACATACTCCGGGTCGTCCGTCAACGCAGCACCATCGACGTATGCCGATTCGACTTCCCGGACCCCGGACGCGGTCCGCACTTCCCGCAGTGCGACAAACTCAACCGACATATGGTCCTTACCGGACTTGACGGCAGAGAAAATGTCCGGGGTAGCAGGGACCGCGATCCGTATCTCGGTCCCTACCCGTGTCGGGACGGCACGTGCTACTTCCGCGCCAAGGTGCTCCAACCGGATCGCTACCCCGTCGGTCGGCCAGACGACACTACCAGGGGCAAAGACTTCCGCACGGCCCCCGCGCGCAACATGACCCTCGGTCATGATGACACCGTGCAGCATCGGTCCGTCCTTGGACGACCGAACTTCGACCGCGATAGACCGTGGCAGCCTGTCCATTACGCGATCTTGGGATGCAGTTCCTTGACTTGGTCGGTCCCGTAAGGGATGACCGGGTCGGCGCTAAGCAGCGTGTAAGTGATCAACATCTCACCCTTGCCGGCGTTGGTGTAAGGATCGACCACGGTTTCGATACCGCCCCACGTCGGCAGATACGGTGGTAGTCCCTGACCGGTCAGATGGATCAACGCCTTCTGCGCATTGGACGCCGCAGCCGGTACGCGACTGGACACGACGGACGCGGCCAAGTGACCCCGGACCCAATCCCACAGGGACATCGAGTTGTCACCCGCAGTCGGGAAGGTCGCTGCCAACTTGGCGAACGTCGCGGTCCCCAAGAGCATGCGAATGTCCCCATACCCGCGTACGTGCTTGTCGCCGTCCACCAGGGCCGATACCAGCGTGATGTAACTGGCCCACGTCAGGGTATTTGACTCCGCGGTTACGTCGGTCGCTTGCGTGAACAAGTCGCTTGTCGCATTGGCAAAGACGTAGTTGTCGAGCCCGTCCGACAGTGCCGCCATTGTCACGGACCGAAGGTCCCGGTCCAAGTCGGGATAGACCGCAAGGTCTTCGACGGCCATTGCGACTTGGACGACAAGTCCCCGCTCCGGCGCGCGACTGATGGTCGTACCATACGTCGCGTTTGCTTGCGTGACCCCCGTACCCTTTGCCAGCTTCGCGGGGGTCGGACCCGATGCGAGCTTGGGTTGCGTCAACTGCCCCGGTCCCATCCCCCGGACGGTCCCACCGAACGCCCCGAATGCGGACGCCGCAAAGACGACCGGGATGGTCGGTAAGACGGTCCGGTCGATGGGCTGGTTGTCGGTCGCGCCCAAGTTGGGGGGACTGGTTACCGCACGGGTCTCACGAGGGTCGGGACCGACATCGAAAAGGTCAATGGGGAAGTGACCCGGACGACAGTCCGCTAGCAGTTCCGCCTCGACCCCGTCCAAGGACTGACGCTGCCCGATATGTTGGATGATGCGTCCGAAGTTGCAACGCTGGCGCATGTCGCGTAACTCGCGTTGCTGCGTGTCCACCGTTACGACGGTGGACTTGTCTTCCTCGGACTTGACCGCTTCGCGGTACTCCTTCTCGACACTGACGATCTGCTTGTCCAGATTGACGGCATCGGTGCGCAGCGTAGACGTGTCGTCCCCGTCCTTTGCCGCGTTGATCTTGCTGCGCAGTTCGGACTGCTTCTCGCGCAGTTCGGACAGCCTTAGTCCGAGTTCGACTGACTTACGCATGGTGATACCCCTTGACTAAGACGACCGGTCTTGCTGCCGCCCTTGTCCGGAAAAAGACCGTCCTTTGCCCGTTTGACGGTCAGTCTAACACGCATCGGATGGTCTATCAAACGTCCTTTTCAGTGCCCGGATCGGGTAATCTAGGGCGGTATTTTTCCGGACAATTTCAGCCGCTAGGCGGAAATACGCGCGGTCCCGCTGGTGTTTTACCGTCGCGCGGGTCCCATGTCGGTTACATTACCGAGCGTGTCACGTAGGCGCAAGGTCTCCCTGTCTGTGTCCACGTCAAAGAAGCGGACGGACTGCCCATCATACCAACCGATAGACGTAGGGATGCGGGGTTTCCACGACCCGTCGTCTTGTTGGTCTGCGTTCATGATGTCGCAAAAGGCCCGCTTGAAGTCGTCCCCAAACGGTAGCGGTAGGTCGTCCATCTTGCGCCGGTCCGTCACATATAACGTGTAAGCCATGTGGGCCAAGTCGCGGTCCAAACCGAGGGTAACCAAGTCATCGATAACAGACCCTCGATTGCGCAGCGTGTTGATGTAGGTGTGATAAGCATCGCGCGGGGTGATTGTGGTCATCGGACTTTGTCTCCTGGTGTCGCGAGGGTTGTCTTTGACGCAGCGTCCAAGTGTAACACAACGGTCGTTTCTTGCCGTACCAACCTTACCAACCCAGACAGTCTAGGTTGGTAACTGTAAGTCGTTGAGAAAAAACGACTTTACCAACCATACCAACCTTACCAACCAAAAAGGTCGGGCACCCGCACGGGAAACAACAACAGACAGTGTTATCTGTTGAACAGACAAGCATGTGTGTTACGATTCGATTTGATGTCGGTAGGGCGGAAGGTTGGTAAATCCGGTCACGGTTGGTTAATACCCCTCTTTGCAAACACTTACAAGCAGCCCTCGGTTGGTACAAGGTTGGTAAAGGTTGGTAGAGGTTGGTAATCGGAAGGAGGACCAATGACACGTGATGACTTTCTAGTGCTGGCTACCCTCGGGACTGCGCGGGTTAAGTACCGTAAGAAGCACAGTCATATCTACCGCACGGAGGGGCGAGCGGTCTTGCTACACGGGACAAAACCGTGTGTCGAAGTGACGAAGCTAATACCCATCGAGTACTGGCCGGGCGTCGAGCTAATCGACGTGATAGACCCCACGATGACCAAGCCACCACATGGGATGGAACGACTTGTCCACTATGAGACGAGGTCGGTCTACTTGGACGAGTGCGCAATGGCCCGACTTGTGATGGAGCATGCCAAGGACGTTGACCTGCCACTACCCACAACCGATGTCCTTGGTGACGTTACCTGCCCCCTATGCCGGTGGGAGCACATACCGAGACCGCAAGCGTCGGATGTCTCGGATGATGTCTGGTAGCTTACCCCGTCCATTACCCCGTTGCCCGGTCCCCGCTGGCGCGGGGACCGGATCTGCCGAGGGTAATAGACCCTCGGACGTTATCAAGGTGCAAAGCCCTGCCGGTCAAAGTATTCGAGCCGGTTGGGGATCGCTACCAGGATGGCAGTTTGGTCAGTATCCCTCAACCGCCCGGACATCCGCAGTGCGTAGTAAGGTAGGATGCTTTCGGCCACGTCTTCCCGACCCGGATTGTCACGGGCATACGTCGATATAAAGACACCGTCGGCAGTTTGTGCCGCAGTCCAACCCGAAGCATCTGCATGCTTGGTGTCTAGCGACACGTGGGCCGCTTCGTGAAACAGCACCTCCTCCAGAAACCCGTCATCGATATACCGTTGACCTTGTCCGGTATGGACCAGAAAGGACCCGTTAGGGTTACCACCAAACAGCTCGACACCGTCGTTGATTTCGACTTCCCGGGCATTGGTCATCATAAACGCCGGTAGTCGTCCGAGCGGGTGTGCGTAAGTATCGACCTCATTACGGGCCGCATCTACGCTACCGAACTCGGGGTTTACCTGAAACTCGACATTACCCCAGGTATACCGCGCGTCAAACAGGTAGGCATCAACCGTGATCCACCGGTCAACCCGACGGTCGAAGACATCGCGCATGCCGCGGCCGGTATATGTCACGTCCACCAAGGATGACGGGTCAGAGGTAGTGATCAGTTGGGGTGATATAAACACGGTCCCATCAAAGGGCGGGATGCCCGTGTGGTCTAGCTGGAAGTCCACCGTCCGATCTTGGTCCATCGTGACCGTGACCGATGCGGGGACATGGTGCAGACTGGACCCCGTAACGACAACAGCACCGGACACACTTGGGAACCTGTAACGGCCGTCAGGGTCGGCAGTGGTCGATCGCCCGTTGTCAAGACGGACGGTCGCACCGGCGATCAAGGGGCCATCTGGACGACTGTCGCGCACCGTGCCGGACAGGGCATATCCGGGGGTGGTGGGGCTGGTCGGGCTGGTCGGGCTGGTCGGGGACGACGGCGCACCGTCACCACAGGCAACGAGCACCACCACTACAAAACAGGCGATGACTGTTCGCATTTTGGGTCTTGCTCCTGAAAATGTCCGGGACACCATTGTCCGGGGATGTTCGGGGAAGATCGTATCCTAAACACTCGTCCACTTGCCACACATCAAGAGTCGGGTGTATGCTTGGTGGCAGAAAAGGGGGGTGCTTGATGCGAGGTAGACGACTTGGGGCGGCAGGGTTGTTGGCAGGTCTGCTTGCAGCTAGCGCGGGCGGTGCGTGCAATGCGATTGACTTTCTGGCGGGTGGTGGTTTGTCTGGACAACACTATAGCGGGATACCTACTTCACCGTCTCCGACGGGACCCGCCTACAACTGTGACAACCCGCAACAGATTTGGACGACCGGTCGTGCTTACGGCGACCCGCAGATCGATACCTTCTGTCAGCAAGCATGCCTTTACGTCAATGCGGGTCAGGTATCCGCACTTGGCGAAACGTGCAGTGTTTTGCACGGCTTTCGTCGGATTACCGCAGACGGCAGCGACCCGCGGACAAGGTGTCGGCCGTGTAGTGGAACGTACTGATCGGGGGCAAGGCAAAGTGAGCAAAGTGACAAGGATGCTGGTTACGTTTGTTGCGTCTTTGTTGGTGGTCTTGGTTGGGACTGCCGAAGGGCAAATACGCGAATCGGCTGAACGGTTGATTGAAGCGGCAGCAAGTCAACCAGAAACAGAGGATGACAACGCGAGTAAATGGTCCGGGCAAAGTCGCTATAATAGGTTCGTGTATGGGGCAATACTTCTTGCGGTCGGGATTACGTTGGACAGGTCGTGGGAGTTTGATACCTGTGAGGTCGAAGCCGGTGACTGCCGGTTTGTAGCTTGGACGACCGTCTTTACAGTTGGGGCAGGGGCCTTTCTTGTGACGGACGCGACTGAGTTGCTATGGTCGCGAGAGTTTAGTGCAAAGGGTTTGAAACGGCCAGTCAATGTCGGGGTGTCGGGAGCTACAGTCCGAGTTAGTTGGTAGCGGGGCGCAAACCTGAAGAGAAGGAGGTAAAGTATGAGCAGTGTGCAGGGTGGGCCAGCAATCGCGACCGTGGTAGTCGGTGCGGTAATGACCGTGGTGGATGTCTGGGATGTTCTTAGTAGTCAGGATGTCCCTATTCTCGCTGTGACTACGTTGTTTGCAGTGGTCGCTTACGGGGTCAGTCTCGGTCGATGGGCGGGTAGCGTAGATACCCGACTGGATAAGCTAGAGCAGGAGATAAAGGACACCAAGAGTCAGATGAAAGCTGCCGGCAGACACCTGTCGTAGGAAAAGGACGCAAAGGGGGGACATCGTGCTAGGATTGTCGGGTCCCTGGGTTGCCCTCCGCACGCCCCCACCAGGGGGTCAACCCGGACCCGATGTCGTGTCCGCAACCGGTCCGACACCCTACGTGCATCCCGATAATCCCGATGGTCCCCCCTGCAACGTGCCCGTGGGCAGCGTGTGGGAAGATTTTTTTTGCGGCACGCGATGCGACCAATGTTTACGGGCGATTTTGCGGTCTGTGTGCTTTCCACGAGGGCAACCACGCCATGGTCAACCTGCTCAGTGCCGGGCGTGCCGACGAGCAGCAGGCGCTCGACGCGGCGGCGCTGGTCTCGCAGCAGCGGATCCAGGCCGGGCACCCGGGTGTGCGGGAGCCGGCGGTGCCGTTCGCGCCGATTCCGGATGGCAGCCGGTGACTTCGTGTGGCGCCCGGCGCGACAGGAGATGAGCATCAGGACGATCTTCGAGACCTGCCGTCCGCGCCTGATCTCTTTCCCGGTGTTCCGGAACGGACTTTGTTGAGACCGACGACATGCGGGTGGCGGAGTCCTTTGTGCATGTGGGCGTGTCCGCGACAGACGGGCTGAACTGGACACGCGAACGCTTCGGTGGCACTGAACCCAAGGGATCGGCGATGTCGAGCGTGGGGCTTGACGCATTCAAGCAGATGCTGGCCGATCCCGACGGCCGGCTGTCTCGCTTCTTCGCGACCTCCCCCGATGCTACTTCGGTCCGGTGGCTGAGCGTCTACTCGACGAGCAACCTCGGGCGTGGATCTGACATGCGCATCCGCTCGGGTGCGGGTTGCCGATCTCAGCGGTCGGCCTACTGGGCGTTGGCTGTCACCAGCGGCTGTATTCCGAGGCGCTGGCGGATTTCCTGGTAGACAGGCACGCCCTCGCCGGCTTCGATAGTGACTGCCAACCCGTACCTGATCGGCTGGTCGAGTGCGCCGCCCTGCTGTCGACAGAACACGCGGCACTGCATGTGCCCGTCATCAACGAACGCCACCGCTCTGTCGCCGCGGTACCGGGCGTGAAACAGTGATCCGCGCGGCACGGACTTGTCGGACGGCTGCTCCGGGAGGCGGCTGACGCCGGCGCTCGTCGCGAGGTCGAGCGGCTGGAGTTCCAGCTTCGCTCGGCGGTATGCGCGATGCCGGACATTGACGGGAGAGAACCACGCGAGCGTCAGCGTAATCGAGCGAGGCTCGGTGACACGTTCGAGGCTGGCCGGGAGCGGTACCCGATACAGGGTCGCGGAGCCGTCAGGGGTGACCGTCCCGTGGCCAACCAGAGTCGCCCGGTTCGCCGCGCACGTCATCGCCTCCTCGACGCGGGGCCGGCCGTAGCCCAGAACGCGCGCGATGTTGTCCCTGCGCGGAACGTATTGTCCCTGACCGTGGGGCCCGTAGAGCTGCTCGAGCAGGGGCCCTTTCGCACCCCACTGGGCGCGGTGGGCAAGCAGGGCTTTGACGACCACGCCATAGTATTCGGAGGGAACATCAGCCAGGATCGCGCCGTTCTCTTCATCCATCAGCGCGTCGAACAGCCGATGGGCAGCGCGCGTCGCGAGGGCCGTGGCGGCACTCGTCCCGGCGGTCAATCCCTCCTGGTCGAGTTGCCCGTCCGCATCCGGGATGGCGGTTTTCAGCCCGAAGAACTGGCCTGGCACCGCGGATCGAACGCGCAATCCCGCGCCCGCGCTGACGATACTGAACAACTCCCGCCCGCCAGGCATGAATATGTCGGGCTTTATGACCTTGCGATGTCCAAGCCCCAGGGCGGACGTGATGTTCGGTCCGGGGGCGCCTTCGTACGGCGCGTACACGAGATTCGAGCCGTTGGTGGTGGCTACGGCGTCTTCATTCCAGGCACCGACGGTGATCACGTTCAATGCTTCCGCCGGCGAGAACAGGGTGCGCTGAGATCGTTGCTGTTCCAGGGCCTCGAAGATGGCCCGCTCACGCTCGCCAGGCGTGGCCTGCTCCAGGTCGAGCATCCCGTTGAACGCGGGGACTTCCAGGGGATCGAGGATGTTGCCGGCGCTGACCAGGAACAGGATGCCGAACCGGTCCGCGAGGTGGTCGAGGAGGCGGCCCCAAGGGCTCATCGGTCCTGAAAACGGGCGTTTCTCGTCCCCGAGCGAGAGGTTGACGAGAAAGACCTCCGGCGCCGTGGCGGGGCCTTCAGAGTCTCCCTCCTTCATCCGCAGTACCGCCCGATGGATCGTGTCGATCAGCAGACGGTTCCCCTGCGTCCGTTCGGTGAGGCCACCTCCGGGGGCATAGAGGACGGGCCGCACGTAGAGCGGGCGTTGCAACGGCGGCTCGTCGCGATTGCGGTCCCCGTGAAGGATCAGTGACGCCATTTCGGTGCCATGGCGCCGCTCGGTGACGATACTGAGTGCGTCGAGATCGTCCGGGTCGTCGAACGTGACGCGACCGTCCAGGAGGCGATGTCCCAGTACGGGCACGCCGTCGAACAGGGCGGCGATCGGCGGTGTGTCCGCGGTGGGTGCGGGCTCGACCGTCCCACCGGCGCCAAGGGTGTCGACGGCGGTGGGAAACTGCGCGGTCGATTGGGGTCGGACGAGCATGACGTCATCACAGACGGTGAGCGGCGATTGGTCGCGTTGTCGCAGGCGCAGAACCTCCGCAGCCGGCAGGTTGACGAGGGCGGCCTCGTACGCAATCTCCGGGATCGACGCCCGGTGGAGATACTCACCTCCGACCGCACGGACCGCCTGTTCGAAACGGACGGACGACTGTTGCTGGCGGTCCGTGCTCCGGTAGCTCCAGAGCTCGACTTCGACACGGACGGGATCCGTGCGGGCTTCCAGTTCGTCGGCGAGCCACTCAATGGTGCTTTCGGGAACGCGGTCCAGTGGTCCCCACGCACGAAGCTGACGCAGGCGGTCGAACAGATCGAACCAGGGGCCGAAGCCGCGACCTGCACGCTCCCCGGCCTGGTACCGATCCCAGAGCCGCAGCAGTTCCTGGAGCGCTCTGGTGTCCGGCATCGCCAGGTAGAGCCGGCCGACGACCGGCTTGTCGTCACGAACTTGGCCGTCCCGGCCCCTCCGGGTGTCGCGTACGGCGAAGTCCGTGTCCGTTTCGAACTCCGCCTCTTCGTCACCGAGGTATTCGAGCCCGGGAATGCGTTGCGCGGCTCCCTGAAAGTCGGCGATCGCGCCTGCGACCTCCAGCACGATCGCGCGCTCCGGCGCGATGCCGGCGGGATCCTCACGCAGGGTTACCGGATCGCGATCCCCGTCAAATACGTCCCGAAGACGCTGAAAGACCGGTTGGAGCCGCTCGCCTTGGCGCGCTCGCGTCGGCAGGCGCAGGTCGTTTGCGCCTCTTGGTCCCGCCGGACGTTGATCAGGAACCGGGGTGGGGATCGGTAGTAGCGGGAACTCCGCCATCCGTTGCATCTCCGTTCGCAGAGGCCCGCAGCCGTTCCCTCCAGAGCTTCAGCCGCTCGGCAACGATCGCCCGGAGCGGCTTTGCTCCCATCGCGAGTACCAGGTGCCGGCGCACGTCTCGACAGAACTCCTCGGCCTCGGCGTAGCTGACCGCGCCGAGGCTCTTGGCAATCGTGGCGGGCGTCCGCCCCAGTGGTTCATCGAGCGAGTTGGCGAATCGGGCGAGATAGGCGGTCAGATCGGCGCGCGTCGGTGCATCCAGCGCGAGCCGTACCTGGAAGCGGCGCCACGCCGCCCGGTCGAGAAGCTCGGCGTGATTGGTCGCGGCGACGACGACCGTATAGCTCGGCAGGTCGTCGACCTGCATCAGCAGGGAGGAGACGACGCGCTTGATCTCGCCGGTCTCGTGGACGTCGCCGCGCTCCTTGCCGACGGCGTCGAACTCGTCGAAGAACAGGACGCACGGGGTGGTCCGGGCGTAGTCGAAGACGCGCTTGAGCCGCGAGGCGGTCTCACCGAGAAAGCTGCCGATCAGCGCCTCGTACCGCACGACGAAGAACGGCGTCGCCAGCGCTTCCGCAATCGCCTCGGCGAGGGAGGTTTTTCCGTTTCCCGGGGGCCCGACGAGCAGGATGCGATGCCGCGGTTCGAGTGCATGCGCGCGCAGCACGGACGCCCGATGCTGTTCCTCGATCAGTTCCTCGCAGGTGCGGCGGACAAGGTCGGTCAGAACGAGATCGGCGAGCCCCTTGCGGGGCGTCAACTCGATCACGAACTGCCGGTGCGGTCGACCAGGACCGATGAAGGTCGGCGCGCCGGCGCTGCTGCCGTTGACCCGCAGGGCGTCGGTCAGCCGGTCCGCCAGCACGTTGTGGCGCTTCGCCCGTTCCTCGGCGATGATCGCCTCGGTCACGGAACGCGCCCGCGCCCTGTCGCCGCTTGATCCCGCCTTCACGAGCGAAACCAGGAGGTCGCTCCGTGCCATGTCCGTTCCCGATCGTTCGATGCGTTCCCGCAGCAAGGCCTCGCCGCGCGGCAAGACGAGTCAGTTTACCGCCTGTTGACATCCTCTCGCCGGTCTCAGCGAATGTGCCAAGTCCCTACAGGTCATCGTGGCGCCCTGTCGGCGGAGTCCTTGTTGAGTGACTGCTATTGATGTGTGTAGCGCGTCACAATACAATATCTACGTGTGACTGGATCTGGGCGTCGTTCCACGGGCATCGGTCGCTTCATCCGGCAGCACGTCGTCCCGGCGGGGATGACGGTGACTGAAGCTGCCCGCCGATTGGGGGTCGGCAGGCCCGCACTGTCGAATCTGCTGAACGGCAGGGCGGCGCTGTCCCAGGAGATGGCCCTGCGGTTGGAAGGAACGTTCGGTGCCGACCGAGCGAGACTGCTGGCGCTTCAGGCCGCGTCCGACCGCGACCGCCGCAGTGTCGAAGACCGGGCCGTCGCGGTGGGTACCTACGCGCCGAGCTTCCTCACGATCAAGGCGCGGGAGATCGTCGACTGGGCGGCGGGGAACATCCGGGCGCGCGAGCATCTGCCGGTGCTGTTGCGGCGACTGATCCATGCGACCGGCCGCGAACTGCGCCACGTGGACTTCCCCGGTTACGACAACGCACAGCGGCACGGCTGGGACGGTTGGATCGAAGCGGGCGCGGCGACGCCGTGGGTCCCGGAAGGTAGGTCGGGATGGGAGTTCGGCGTCGACCAGCGCCCAGGCGCCAAGGCTGATCGCGATTACCAGGCTCGTCTCAACACGATCTCCCCGGCGGAACGGGCGGAGTGCACCTTCGTGTTCGTGACGCCGCGCAACTGGGAGGGCAAGGAACGCTGGGCGCTCGGCAAGGAGGCTGCCGGCGACTGGAAGGCGGTGCGGGCGCTCGATGCGAGCGACCTCGAACAGTGGCTGGAGACCACGATCGCGCCGCGCATCTGGCTCGCCGAACAGTTGGAGATTCCCACGGAGGGTTTCGAGACGCTCGGCCGTTCCTGGCGTCTGTGGGCCGAGGCCAGCAATCCGCCGCTGACGCCCGCGATCTTCGGACCGTCCGTCGCCGCCCATGTAAAGGATTTCAAGAAGTGGCTGGAGACTGCGCGCCCCGACCGCCCCTTCACCGTCGCTGCCGATTCCAGGGACGAGGCCGTCGCGTTCGTCGCGTGCCTGTTGTGGCACGAGGACGTGCCCGAGCACGATCGGGATCGAGCCGTCGTCTTCACGGAGGCGAGCACGCTGAGAACGCTGGCGCAGTCGTCCTCTCCGTTCATTCCGATCGTGCACAGCGAGGAAGCCGAGCGCGAGATTGCCACGCTATACCGCCATCGTCATTGCATCGTCGTGAGGCCACGCAATGCAGTCGACCGGGAACCGGATATTGCCGTCGAACTGCTCGGTCACGCGGCGTTCGAGGAGGCGCTCGCCGACATGGGCATCGAGCGGGATCGCTTCGACCGGCTGGCGAGCGAATCGGGCCGCTCGCCGACCGTGCTGCGGAGGAGGCTGTCGCGGGTCCCCGCGGTCAGGACGCCGCCGTGGGCCGGAGACCGGGAAGTCGCGAGGAGTCTGATCCCGATGGTTCTTGTCGGCGCATGGCACACCGGGTCGAAGGCCGATTGCGAGGTCCTTGCGGCGCTGGCAGGCCACGACTACGAGGAGATCGAGAAGAACATCACCGACCTGCTCCAACGCGACGATTGCCCGGTCTGGTCTGTTGGGCAGTATCGCGGCGTCGTTTCCAAAATCGATGCCTTGTATACCGTCAGTCCTTGGATGACGGCCAAGGACGTCACGAACTTCGTGGAGTTCGCCGAGTACGTTCTGTCCGAGTCCGATCCCGCGCTGGAACTTCCGGAGGACCAGCGTTGGTTCGCGGGCATCTACGGCAAGGTGCGCGAACACTCGAACGCGTTGCGGACCGGCGTCTGCGAGACGCTGGTGACGCTGTCGGTTCATGGGAACGCCCTGTTCCAGAAACGTCTCGGTATAGACGTGCGTGAGTACGTCGCAGACCTCGTCAAGCGCCTCCTCACGCCCTTCACGGGCGACAAGCTGCGATCGCACGACCGTGACCTTCCGGGGTACGCGGAGGCCGCTCCGGAAGAATTTCTCAGCTTGCTCGAAGGGGATCTCAAGGGGCCGAAGCCGGTCTTGCGGGAGCTTCTGAGGCCGGTGGGCCCCGGTTTTTTCGAGCATCCTGCGCGCACGGGGATCCTGTGGGCGCTGGAGCGCCTTGCCTGGAACCCGCAGATTCTCATGCGCGTCGTGCTCATCCTTGCCGAGCTCTCGCAAACGAAGATCGACGACAACTGGGCCAACAAACCAATCGGCAGTCTCTCTGCGATATTCCGCTCATGGATACCTCAAACGGCCACGCCGATCGACGATAGAATCAAGGCACTTGAGACGGTTTGCCTGCGCTTTCCCGGCATCGGCTGGGAGATTTGTATTCAGCAGTTTGACGGCCGTCAGCAGGTCGCCTTCCCCAACGCCCGACCACGTTGGCGGAACGACGCGGCAGGAGCCGGTCACGGGGTTACCCGAGGGGAATGGGGTAAGTTCGTCCGGAAGGCGCTCGATCTCGCGATTTCAAGGCCGAAGCATGACAAGAAGACACTGGGCGCTCTGGTTGAGCGTCTTTATGGCATACCGACCGATGAAGATCGAATTCGGGTATGGAACCTGATCGATTCCTGGTCCCAGGCCGAAAAGAACGAGAAGGCGAAAGCGGGGCTGCGTGATCAGATTCGCCGTACGGTTCTGACCCGGCGGGGACTTCTCCGCGGCATCGAGGCCGGCCAGAGAGACAGAGCGCGCGAGACCTGTGAGAAACTCGCGGCACGCGACCCGGTTCGCCGTCATGCGTGGCTCTTCGCAGATGCATGGGTGGAGTATTCTGCCGATGAACTTGATGAAGACGATCTCGACTTCGAGAAGCGGGAGAAGCTAGTCGATGGACTTCGCCGAGAGGCGATGGGAGAAATCTGGTCCGCGCGTGGACATGACGGCGTTCTTGCCCTCATGAAGGACTGCGATGCCTGGACGGTCGGGCACTACGCCGCGGTTTGCGCAACCGGGCACGGGGCGGCCCCCGATGTTCTTCGAGCCTGTCTGTCGACGACAACAACACAGACTCAAGAAAAGCAGGACGACTTCATGCGTGGGTTCCTGCGCGAGGTTGACGAGAACTCGCGTTCGAAGCTCATCTGCGCTCTTGCCGAGAGCACTGACGTTGATGAGATCGGTCGCCTCTTCAAATGCGCCCCGTTCCGCGACCAGACGTGGCGTCTCCTCGACCGGCAGGATTGGCGCGTACGACGGCGGTACTGGCATACCGCCTTTCCGACGCCGGCGCGTTTTACGGAGTCCGAGGCGACCGAGCTCGTCGATCGCCTCTTGGAGGCCGAGCGTCCACGAGAGGCTTTCTTTGCTGTGCGACTTGACTGGGATAAGGTGGAGACTTCCCATTTGAAACGCCTCCTGATCGCCGTGGCTGAAGCCGATATCCAGCCGGCCGGCCATTTCGATATCCGGTCCTGGCACCTTTCGAAAGCACTCGATGCACTCGATGGACGTCCGGGCGTCACGGTGGATGAGATGGCGCAACTGGAGTTCAAGTTCATACAGATGCTCGGTCACGGTCCCAATCTCGAAAGGAAGGTCAGCGAGTCGCCAGCCATGTTCGTGCAGGCTGTCGCTCTCGTTTTCAAGCGTAAGGACGATGGTCAGGACCCGCCGGAGTGGCGCGTTGACGACGCCGGCCGTCGCGCTTCCCTGCAGAACGCCGCATTCCGATTGCTTGAACAGGTCACGCGCGTACCCGGCGCGGACGACGAAGGACGCGTCGACGCCCATGCGTTGAGCCAGTGGGTCGCCGAGGCGCGACGCTTATGCGGGGAGTATGGCCGAGCCACGATCGGCGACCAGCAGATCGGCGAACTCTTGTCGCGGGCGCCGTCCGAGAAGGACGGTCCGTGGCCTTGTCGGGCGGTCTGCGAGGTCTTGGAGACCATCGCTTCTCAGGACATCGCGGCGGGCTTTGAGATGGGCGTATACAACGCTCGCGGCGTCCACTCGCGCAGCCTAGACGAGGGTGGCAGACAGGAGCGGGAGTTGTCGGCTAGGTATCGAGGGTGGGCGGCACAGTTGGTCTTCGACTACCCTTACGTCGCCAGCATCCTTGAACGTATCGCCAAAGGCTACGATCGAGACGCCGTGCGTGAGGACTCCGAGGTTCTCGTGATGAAGCGCCTGGAGCATTGACCGCCACATGGGACGGCTCGCCGGTTTCCGGTACCGGGACGTGGCGCGTCGGTTGCGACGTGCGGGCTACCGGTTCGATCGGCCCGGGCCGGGAAGCCACGAAGTGTGGCGTCACGAGCGGACTGGCCGGAAGGTCACGCTCCCGCGCCATGACGGCGACATGGCGGAGGGTACTCTTCGCGCGATTCTTCGTGAGGCGGGCATCGACGTTCGCGAGTTCCTGGCCGGCTGATGGCCTGGGCGTGGGCGACCGCCGCCGGCCCATGGCATGCCGGCGTGTCCCTCGGCGCACTACGGGACGCTGACGGGCACCAACAGATCCAACCCGGTTTCCGGCTCCTGAAGCCGGGTCAACGCGGGGGGGAGTGGATCACCGTGCTCGATGCACGACTCGGCGATCTTCCGGGCGAGTCCCTGGGCGATTTCGGTGGCCTCGGCGACGCTGCGCCCTTCCGCGACCAGACCGGGAACGTCGGGGCTCGTGGCGAGGAAGCCTGCGCCGGGCAGTCGCTCTATGTGAAGTCGAATCGTTGCTTCGGTCATCGTGTCGCGGAGGTTGCGAGCTTCCGTCGCAACGGCTCCCCCAAGTTGTGGGGCGGAACGGCGCCGCCACTCTATGCGATTCTACTGCGATGCGCCTCGCAGCGGCTCGATTCCGAGTCGGCGTAGCCGGAACGGGGCGGGCTGATGCCGGCCCGGGCTGACCGGGCGATTCCGCGTCGGCGCACTGCGCCGCTGGCATAACCGCTACGGGCGGCGCGAATGTCGCGAGGCTCCGGCGGGGTGCGCACGTGATGTCGTCGTTATTCGGTCGAGGGAGTCATGGACACGACGTGCATGGCATCCTCTCCCGGAATCGCGACGGCCGCTCAGGGCCACAGATCGCCGAGGCTGAAAGTGACCGCCTCGAAGGGGCGGATTCGGACCGGAGCATTGTCCTGGGCGGTTGCGATCAGCACCCACTCCCCGTCGCGCAGTTCGAACGCTTCCAGGGCGCGATCCGCGGGTTCGACGAGCCACAGATGCTCGATTCCCTCCCGCGCATAGACCGGGCGCTTGCCGTGCAGGTCGAGCTTGCGGGTCGAGGGCGAGAGCACCTCGCACACCCAGTCCGGCGCCAGCGTGCAGTACGCCGCATCGGGAAAGTCTGGCATCCGCTCCCGGCGCCAACCGGCGAGGTCGGGGACGATGATGTCCTCGCCCAGGTGCAACTCCGGCTCGTCGATGATCCACCAGCCGCCCGGTCCGCCGCGGCCGAACTGGAAGGGACCCGACAGGTCGTGGCCCAGCGACGAGGTGGCCAGCGCGTGCGGCATGGCCGGCCGCGGGTTGGTGTGGAGCACGCCGTCGACGATTTCGGCGACGCGATGCGGCGGAGCGTCCAGCACGTCCTGGTAGGTCGCCCGCGGTCGCGACATGGAACTACGCCGCCGTGCCGTGGTGCTTGCCGCGCTCATCGCGCCTCGTTACCCCCGCCGGCCATTGTACGCGACCACACCGGTACGCCTTCTGTTCGCCCCGGCGGTGGGGGCGTCAGTTCCAGAGCGTCGGTTGCCGGCGTCGGTGCAGGGTTGCGGAAGCGCGCACCAAACTCAGGGCGCTCAGGGCCACAGATCGCCGAGGCTGAAGGTGAACGCCTCGAAGGGGCGGATGCGGACCGGGGCGTCGTCCTGCGCGGTCGCGATCAGCACCCACTCTCCCTCGCGCAGTTCGAAAGCCTCCAGGGTGCGATCCGTCGGGTCGACCAGCCAGAGATGCCCGACCCCCTCCCGCGCGTAGACGGGGCGCTTGCCGTGCAGGTCGAACTTGCGGGTCGAGGGCGAGAGTATTTCGCACACCCAGTCCGGCGCCAGCGTGCAGTACGCCGCGTCGGGATAGACCGGCATTCGTTCGCGGCGCGAGCCCGCCAGATCGGGGACGAGGATGTCCTCGCCCAGGTGCAGCTCCGGTTCGTCGATGATCCACCAGCCGCCGGGGCCGCCGGCGTCGTGATCGAAGGGGCCGCCGATCTTGACGCCCAGGGATGAACTGGCTCGTGCGTGCGGCATGGCCGGCCGCGGGTTGGTGTGGAGCACGCCGTCGACGATCTCGGCTACGCGATGGGGCGGGGCGTCGAGCACGTCCTGGTAGGTCGCCCGCGGTTGCGGGCTCGACTTACGCTGCCGTGCCGCCGTGGCTGCCGCGCTCATTCCGCCCTCGTCTCCTCCCGCCATTGTATGCGACGGTCCGGAGCGGTCGAGGCACGCGTGGAGCCCGCCGGTCGCCTGCCTCGCCCTGCGCCGATATGGTGTACCGTGGACGGCCGGACCGATGACCCGGGCCAACATCCTCAACACGGGAACCGCCAGCTACCTGGAGCTGATCGGCAACGGCAAGACGTACCGCGTTCCCCCGTACCAGCGGGACTACGCCTGGACGCAGCAGGAGTGGGAGGACCTCTGGAACGACGTTGTCGAAATGCGCGGCGATCCCGAAGGTCGTCACTACATGGGCGCTCTGGTCGTCCAGACCCATGGTGACCGCGAGTTCCTCGTCATCGACGGCCAGCAGCGGCTGGCGACCATCTCGCTGCTGGCCCTGGCGGTCATTCAGAAGCTGCGGCGCATGGCGGATGATGGCGCGGATCAGGAGCGGAACCGGGAACGCGCCGCAGGGCTTCGCAACCGCTTCATCGGCGAGAAGGACCCGGCGTCGCTGGTCGAGAGCAGCCGGCTGCACCTGAACGAGACCGACGACTCCTTCTACCAGGACTACCTCGTTCAGCTCGAGGCGCCACTGAATCCCCGTGGCCTGCCGCAGTCGAGTGCGCTCCTGTGGAAGTGCCATCGGTACTTCTCCAGGCAGATCGATCAGTTGTTCGGAGACGCACGGGACAACGGCGAGGAGATCGCACAGATTCTGTCGGAGACCGTCGCTCGCCGCCTGCTTTTCATTCTCATCACGGTCGACGACGAACTCAATGCCTACACCTTGTTCGAGACGCTCAACGCCCGCGGCCTGGAGCTGACGGCGACCGATCTGCTGAGGAACTACTTCTTCTCGAAAGTGCGTACGCCAAGCGACATCGACTCGCTGAAGCGGCGCTGGCAATCATTGATCGCGACCGTGACGCAGGAGGACTTCCCCCACTTTCTTCGCTTCCACCTCCTGCGCGAGGAGCCGCACATCCGTCGCAAGCGGCTGTTCAAGCTGGTGCGTGACCGCGTCCGGACACCGGACGATACGTTCGCGTTCGTGAAGGCGTTGGAGGCCAACGCGGAGCTCTTCGCGGCACTGGCCGACGTCAACCACGGCTACTGGATGGATCTGCCCGCGGCCAAGCCGTTCGTCCAGGAGCTGAACCTCTTCGGCGCCCGGCAGATGACGCCGGTCTTCTTCGCCGCGTGGCGCGTGTTCTCGGACGACGACTTCGTCCGGCTGCTGAAGCTGGTAAGTGTCATGGTCTTCCGCTACTCGATCGTCAGCGCCTTGAATCCCAACCTGCTGGAGCGCGTTTCGCACTTGGCGGCGAAGGCTGTTCTCGACGGGCACGCGACCCGTCCCGGGGCGGTATTCGCACTGCTCCGGACAACCTACGTGGATGACGACCGATTCGAGAGCGACTTCGGACGGTGGACCGTAGGTACGAGAGGAAAGCGCAAGAAGCTCGCCCGAAACGTCCTTGCCAGGCTGGAGACGCATGCCGGCGATCGCAGAGTCGATCCCGAGACCGACCCTGCCACCGTGGAACACGTACTGCCCGAGAACCCGGCTGGGGAATGGCCCGAGGTCTTCCCGGCAGACCGTTGGGATGCAGCCGTTTCCCGGCTCGGGAACCTGACCCTGCTTGAGCGAACGCTGAACCGAAACGTCGGCAACGCGGCATACCCGGCGAAGCGAGCCGCCTACGAGACGAGTGCGTACGTGCTGGCGAGGGAGATCGCCGACATGGCGCCGGAGGAATGGACGCCCGCGCTGCTGGAAGAGCGACAGCGGAGGCTCGCGGCGCGGGCCGTGCGCCTGTGGCGGTCGGATTTCACATAGCGGCGCCTCGACGTTCAGGGGTCCGTGAACGGATTCTCGTCTGCGGCCTTGCCTTCCCCCAGTTGCGTCGGCGTGCACCGCGCCGTCGGGAGCGTCGCCACGATCTCCGCGTGTCCGTTCCAACCGGCCGTCGCGGTTCGCCGTTCGGAACGGCGGGCGCCGCCGACCGGACGACGGCATCCGGCCCGCTGTGGTATAACCACCAGAGTACGGACAGCCTATGGACATCTCCCGCCGCACGTTCCTGAAGGCCTCGGTCACCGGCGGCCTCGCGGTCAGCGCCCTCGGCTTCGATCTCCGGCCGGCGCAGGCTGCGGTCCGCCAGCTCAAGATCCGCAACGCCACCGAGTACCGGACCGTCTGCCCGTACTGCGCGGTCGGCTGCGGGACCATCGCCTACGTCCACGGCAGCGGCGGCCTGAACACGAAGAACACCGTCATCCATGTCGAGGGCGACCCCGACAGCCCCATCAACGGCGGCACGCTCTGCCCGAAGGGCGCGTCGCAGATGGAGCTTGCGATCAGCCCGCGGCTGCGGCACCAGCCGCTGCTGCGCCGGGCGGGCGCGGCGGAGTGGGAAGAGGTCGACTGGGACACGGCGATGGACTGGTTCGCGCGCAAGTTCAAGGACTCGCGCGACGCCTCGTTCCGCGAGCGGGACGACCAGGGCCGCGTCGTCAACCGCGCCGACGGGGTCGCCTGGGTCGGCAGCGCCACCGTCTCGAACGAGGACGCCTACCTCATCACGAAGACGATGCGCGCGATGGGCTTGGTCTACATCGACCACCAGGCCCGCATATGACACAGCCCCACGGTGGCCAGTCTGGCCGCCACGTTCGGTCGCGGGGCGATGACCAACCACTGGAAGGACATCAAGAACACCGATGTCATCCTGGTGATGGGCGCCAACCCGGCCGAGAACCATCCCTGCGGGTTCAAGTGGGCGGTCGAGGCGCGTGACAACCGGGGCGCCAAGCTCATCACCATCGATCCGCGCTTCACCCGCACGTCGGCGGTGGCGGACCGGCACATGCAGATCCGGCCCGGCTCCGACATCGCGGTGCTGGGCGGCCTGATTCGCTACGCGCTCGAGAACGACCTGCACCACGCCGACTACGTGCGCGCCCACACCAACGCGACGTTCGTCGTCGGCGACCAGTACGGCTTCGCGGACGGGCTGTTCGCGGGCTTCGACGAGGCCGCGAGCAACTACGACAAGACGGCGTGGGACTACGAGCGGGGCCCCGACGGCTACGTCCGCCGCGACCCGACGCTGTCGCACCCGCGCTCGGTCTTCCAGCTTCTGAAGCAGCACTACGACCGTTACACGCCGGAGGTCGTCGCCGACATCGCCGGCTGCTCGGCCGACGAGTTCCTGCAGATGGCCGAGATCATCTGCTCGACCGGGCGCGCCGACCGGGTCGGGACGATCATGTACGCGGTCGGCTGGACGATGCACACGGTCGGCAGCCAGATCATCCGCACCGCGGCGATCCTGCAGTTGCTGCTCGGCAACATCGGCCGGCCCGGCGGCGGCATCAACGCGCTGCGCGGGCACGCCAACGTGCAGGGGGCGACCGACCACGCCATCGTCGCCGGCATTCTGCCCGGGTATCTCAAGGTGCCGACGCCGCCGCAGCAGTCGCTGGCCGCGCATCTCGACGAGTCGACGCCGCGGCCGCTGGTGCCCGACACCGTCAACTACTGGGGCAACTACCCGAAGTTCTACGTCTCGCAGATGAAGGCGTGGTTCGGCGATCACGCGACGCCGGCGAACGACTTCGCCTACGACTACCTGGCCAAGCAGGACGGCGACGCGACCTGGCTGACCATCTGGGACAAGGCGCACCAGGGGACGCTGGAGGGCTTCGTCACCCTCGGGTTCAACCCGCTGCTGGCCGGACCCGACGTGCCGCGGCTGCTCGACGCGATGTCGAAGCTGAAGTGGAAGGTGGTCATCGATCCCTTCATGCTCGACTCGGCCGAGTTCTGGAAGGCGCCGGGGATGGACCCGTCGCAGATCGACACCGAGGTGCTGTACCTGCCGTCCTCCCACTGGATCGAGCGCGACGGCTCGTTCACCAACAGCGGGCGTTGGGCGCAGTGGAAGGAGAAGGCGGTCGATCCGCCGATCGGCGTCCAGCCCGACACCTGGATCCTGTCCGAGCTCTTCTGGCGGGTGAAGGAGCTGTACCAGGCCGAGGGCGGGGCCTGGAACGATGCGATCCAGCACCTGACGTGGGACTACCTGAACCCGCGCGAGCCGACGATGGTCGAGCTGGCGAAGGAGATCAACGGCTACGACCGGACCACCGGCCGGCTGCTGTCGTCGTTCGGCGAGCTGGCCGACGACGGGTCGACGACCTCCGGCAACTGGATCTACACCGGCAGCTACACCGAGGCGGGCAACCAGATGCAGCGGCGGGGCACCGCCGACCCGACCGGCCTCGGCATGCATCATGACTGGGCGTTCAGTTGGCCGGCCAACCGCCGCGTGCTCTACAACCGCGCGTCGGCCGACGCCGAAGGGCGCCCGTGGGATCAGAGCCGCGCCGGCATCGCCTGGAACGGGCGCGAGTGGATCGGCGACGTCCCGGACTACGGCCGGACGACGCCGCCCGACGCGGCCGGCGCCTTCATCATGACCGAGGAGGGGGTGGCGCGCCTCTTCAGCAGCCACCTGGCCGACGGCCCGTTCTCGGAGCACTACGAGCCGGTCGAGAGCCCGTCGCCGAACGCACTGCACGACAACGTGCCGATCAACCCCGTCATCCGCTGGTACGACGGCGTGCGCGAGACGCTCGCCACGGGCGACGACGATTTTCCGTACGCCTGTACTGTCTACCGCGTCGTCGAGCGGGAGCACTTCGTCACGAGCAACGTGCCGCTGCTGGTCGAGACCATGCCGGACTTCTTCGTCGAGCTGCCCGAGGGACTGGCCGCCGAGAAGGGGATTCCCAACGCCAGCCAGGTGCGGGTCTGGTCGAAACGGGGCGAGGTGCAGGGGACGGCCATCGTCACCAAGCGCATCAAGCCGCTGCGCGTCAACGGCAAGGTCGTCTGGACGGTCGGCATCCCCGTGCACTGGGGTTTCATCGGCATCACACAGGGGTCGATGGCGAACCTGCTGACGCCGTTCATCGGGGACGCGAACACGCGCTGCCCGGAGTTCAAGTCGTTCCTGGTCAATATCGAGCGCGCCTGATGGAGTACCGAGACCGGGGTCGCGCCCCGCGCCCGGAGGCAGTCGAGTAACCGCCCATGGCAGACACCCTCTCCATCCGTCGCGTGTCGGCGACCCCGGACGCCTACATCCCGATCAGCGCCCTGCGCTCGGCCGGGCCGACCTACGCCAAGCTCGTCGACATCGGGGCCTGCATCGGCTGCAAGGGGTGCGAGGTCGCTTGCAAGGAGTGGAACGATCTCGGCGTCGAGCCGACCGCCAACTTCGGGAGCTACCAGAGCCACCAGGATCTGAGCCCGAAGACGTGGCTGCTGATGCGCTTCAACGAGGTGGAGGTCGACGGCAACCTCAACTGGCTGATCAAGAAGGACGCCTGCCTGCACTGCGAGGAGCCGGGCTGCCTGTTCGCCTGTCCGGCCCCCGGCGCCATCGTGCAGTACACGAACGGCATCGTCGACTTCAACCAGGAGAACTGCATCGGCTGCCAGTACTGCGTCACCGGCTGCCCGTTCGACATCCCGCGCTTCGACGTCCACACGCGCAAGGTCTCCAAGTGCAACATGTGCGTCGACCGCGTCGAGGCGGGGCTCGAGCCGGCCTGCGTGAAGACCTGCCCGACCAACGCCATCTCCTGGGGCAGCAAGCACGACATGCTGGCGCTGGCCGACAAGAAGGTGGAGACGCTCAACGCGCGCGGTTACCAGAACGCGGCGGTCTACAACCCGGCCGGCGTCGGCGGCACGCACATGATGTACGTCGTCCCGCACGGCGACCGCCTGGCGGACTACAGCCTGCCGTCGGATCCGACCGCGAGCCCGACGCCGATGACCGCGCTCGGGTTCCTCAAGCGGATCGGCGCGTACCTGATGGGCTTCGGCGTGCTCGGGGTGGTCGGCCACTTCCTGCGCTACGGACCCGAGCGGCTGGAGGAGCACGAGGATCACGAACCGCGCGGGGACGCCGGCGCACCGGCCGCCTGAGCCCTCGGGCCGCATCACTGCTGACATGGCCGACCGGATACTCCAGCGCTTCGACTTCGCCGAGCGCATCGTCCACTGGGTGGTGGGCGTGACGTTCGTCCTCCTGCTGGCGACCGGCCTCGCGTTCGCCTACCCGGCGCTGTTCTGGCTGACCGCCCTGCTCGGCGGCGGCCCTTCGGCGCGGGTGCTGCATCCGTGGGTCGGCGTGCTGTTCGGGATCGGGATGGTCTTCATGATCGCCATCTGGGTCCGCGACATGTTCCTCAGCGACGTCGACTGGCGCTGGCTGCGCGCGGTGCGCGCCTACGCGACCCGGGATGCGGCGAACGTGCCCCCGGCTGGCAAGTACAACGCCGGCCAGAAGATGTTCTTCTGGTTCCAGGGGCTGCTGGCTGTCGTCTTCGTCGTCAGCGGCGTGCCGCTCTGGTTCCCCGAGTCGTTCGGCGCCGGCCTCCTGCAGTGGATGCGCCTGGCGCACTACTTCGCGACCCTCGGCGGCGGCCTGCTGCTGATCGTCCACGTCTACCTCGGCACCATCGCCTATCCCGGCACCGCCCGCGCGATGATCGACGGTACGGTCACCGAGCGCTGGGCCCGGCACCACCACCCGGGCTGGCACGAAGAGCAGACGCGACCCTAGAGCTGTGAACCAGCTCCCGTCGTAGCGGCGGCGCGCGTATCCCGCAACGGGCGAGCGCCCCTTGTCATCGCCGGGAGCCCGCATCGTGCTTCCGGGCCGACGGCGACCGTGGAGCCGCGGGGAAAGGTGCGGCGGCTCCGCGCGGCACCTCCATTTGTATATACTGTTTGTAGCCATATGTGGTGATGATCCGGGGGAGCGTATGGTTGATCGCGCCAAGTTGTTCAAGAACGGCGGAAGCCAGGCCGTGAGGTTGCCGAAGGGATACCGCTTCGAGGGACAGGAAGAGGTGGTCATCTCCAGGGAGGGCCGTCGAGTGATCCTCGAGCCGTGCCGCCCGGCCTGGACCGCTGCGTTTCTGGAGCTTGCGGGCGCGGCGAGCGACTTCCCTTACCCATCCGATCTGCCGCCTGTCGAGCCGGGACCGGACTTCGACGAATGAGATACCTGCTCGACACCAATGTCTGCGTCGACTACTTGACCGGCCGGTATCCGTCGGTCGCCGCCCGATTGCGCACGCTGGGTCCCGCCATGGTGTGCCTGTCGTCCGTGGTCGTGGCGGAACTGCGCTACGGGGCCGACAAGAGCGCACAGCCGCGGCGCAACCACCGGATGCTCGATGCCTTGACCGCAGAGATCTCCTGTCGGGCATTCGATTCCGCGGCGGCGGCGTCCTACGGAAAGGTGCGTACCGACCTCGAACGGCGCGGCCGGCCCATCGGTCCCAACGACATGCTCATCGCGGCGCATGCCATGTCTCTCGGACTGGTGCTCGTGACGAACAACGTCCGCGAGTTCGGCCGGATAGATCGGCTGAACCTGGAGGACTGGCGGGAAGCTCCCGAATCATGACCCCGTTCGCAGTCTGGTCACGACGCCGGCAGCGCGTCGCGCGCCTGCGCGCCGAGCGTCCGCACGCTGCGGAGCTGCTGGCGTTCTACGACGATGTACTGGCCTTGCAGGAGCCGCTTTACGCCAAGGCGGTGAAGTCCCGCTGGTTGGGGGCGGTGGAGGCGAATGATGGCCGCGGGCCGCGACTCCGTCTCGAGCGTCTGCCGGGTCGGCCTCGCGAGCGGGATTTTTCCCGTTTCGTACGCGCCCTCCCGGCATCCGCGACGGAGGTGCTCAGGGCGCTGGCGTCGCGGCTGGCGTTGGAGCCCACGGCGATGTCGGAGTTGCTGACCGCCGTGCTCGGGCGGGATTCGATCGATGCTGTGGCTGCCCGGCTCGACTGTGACGCCGCCGCGCTGGAGTTCTTCCCCCGTGCCTTTGTCCAGCCGGTCGCCGAAGCGCTCGCGACGCAGGCGTTTCGCGACTCCAACGGACCTCCGAGTGGCGATTGGGACAGCGGAGTCGCCGGGAAGGACGAGAGCGCCTCATGTCCGTACTGCGGCGCGTTGCCGGTCGCCGCGGTGTTGCGCGACGAGCCGGAGATCAAGGGTCGGCGGACGCTGCTGTGTTCGCTGTGCCTGGCCGAGTGGACGTTCCCGAGGACGCGCTGTCCCGCGTGTGGCGAGGACCGGGCGGACAAGCGCCCGCATCACGTATCGGAGTCCTGGTCGCACGTTCGCGTGGAAGAGTGCGGGTCATGCGGGACGTATATCAAGGCGGTCGACCTGCGCGAGTTCGGGCTCGCGGTGCCGGTGGTCGACGAGCTGGCGTCCGTGGATCTCGATCTGTGGGCGAGCGGGCAGGGACTGTCCAAGCTGCAGAAGAACCTGCTCGGGCTGTAGCAAGGATGACTTGCATGACCTGCGCATAGAGACCACACTGGTCACGATGAGCACTGTATCGGTATCCGAACTGAAGTCGCACCTGTCCCGCTATCTTCGAGAAGTCCGTCGCGGTGGAGAGGTGGAGATTCTCGACCGAGGCGCGCCCGTCGCGAGACTCGTGCCTCCCGAAGCCGGAGACGGCCGGGGAATCCGCGAACGGCTGATCGCCGGCGGCCTGTTGAAGCCGGGTGCGGGAGGCGCTGCAGCGATACTGGAGTCGGAGCCGCTGGCGTTGCCGGTCACCCTCTCGGAAGCGCTGGCCGAGGACCGGGCGGATCGGATTTGAGGTACTGGGATGCTTCGGCGCTCGTTCCTTTGCTTGTCGGCGAAGCCGACAGCGAGCTGGTTCGCGGCTGGCTGTTCGAGGACGACCACATCGTCACGTGGGTCTGGACACGCACCGAGATCACGGGCGCGATCGAGCGACGGACCCGCGAAGGCTCGATCTCGCGCTCGCAGCGCCGCGAACTCCTGGAACGGCTCAGGGTCCTCGCCGGTCGCTGGGACGAAGTGACCGAAGTACTGGCGGTCCGGGCTCGAGCGGATGCGTTGTTGGCGAGGCACGCGCTACGCGCCGCCGATGCGGGACAACTCGGTGCGGCACTCCTGGTCCAGGAACAGCTAGCCGGACCGCTCACGTTCGCCTGTCGGGATCAGCGGCTCTTGTCGGTCGCGGATCTGGAGGGGCTCCGGATACTGGCGTGATCCACCCTGGATCCCGGCAGCGGTGGACGCCGCAGATGAGCCTGCTCGGGCTTCGTGTCAGAACAGCGCCGGCTGGCCCCGGTACGCGCGTTCACGGCTTCAGGCTCGAACGATTCGATCAGCCGCCGCGCCTCCGCGAGGTATCCCTCGTCCGTCTCGAAACCGACGAAGCGGACGCCGAGGACCTTGCACGCCAGGGCGCTGTGTCCGAGCCCGAGGAAGGGATCCATCATCCTTGTCACGCGCTCGAGACCGTGCAGGCGGGCGCACATCATCGGTATGCGGACGGGGAAGGTCGCCGGATGCGGACGATCCCTGTCGCGGCTCTTGATCGTCCGGTAGGGCACGAACCCGTTCGCAAAAAAACGAACGGAATCGCCAGTAGACGCGGTGTAGTTTCGGCTGGCAGGCCAGATGGGTCCGACGCCGTAGCGGGCCCATCCTGGAACGGAGAGGACGAACGACGGCTCCGAGAGCCGCCGGGAGACGAACTCAATGCGCGAGCCCGTTCACGCCGAAGGTTTCCGAAAGAGAAGGATCTTCTCGTCCTGAATGACGTTGTAGAGCCCGAACACGATCTTCGGGATCTCGCGCTCGCGTTCCAGGCCGGCACTGACCGCCCAATCGCCCATGTGCTCGGTCGTCGTGCACTCGCTGCGATCAACCGTCGCGTTACCGATGACGAACGCGGCCGCAGCACCAGGCTTCAAGACGCGAGCGACCTCACGGAACATCTGTTGCAGGTCCGCGTTGTAGAGCGCGAGCTTCTTGGATGGCCCGCGGCCACGAACGCCGGTCATCTCCCTGCGGAGCGCCTGGAGACTGACGCCCAGGGCGTCGAGCGCGTGCTCGTCGTTCTTCGCATAGTCCAAGGCAATCGAATACGGCGGAGACGTGACGACAGCGTCGACCGAGGCGTCCTCGACGCCAGCGGCGCCGAGGGCACGGGAGTCGCCAAGGACCGCGGAAACGGCACCAGGGGCGATGCGAAAGCGGTCGAGCGCGGTAGCGTGCGCCTCGACAGACTCAAGCATCGCCCGCAGGTTCTTGCGAAGCGACGCACGGCCGTCACGTTTGCGGCGCGAGACGTCGCTGAGAGTGACCATACGCGCGATCTGCAAGAAATCGGCGACGACAGGGTCATCGGCGCGAGCGATCGACGGATCAAGAGGGTCGAGAGCGTCCTCGTCGAGAAGAGCGAGAACGCGGGCACGGATGGCGTCGACAGCGTGGACCGAAGCGGTCTTGACACGCGTCAGGAGGACGCAAAGCGGCGAGACGTCAACGCCAACGCAGTCGATGCCGAGCAACGAAGCCTCGAGAGCGGTCGTGCCGCTACCCACGTAGGGATCGAGGACGAGAGAGCCCGAGCGAACGCCGAGGATGTTGAGCAACGCACGAACCATCTGAGGGTGGAACTTGCCACGGTACGGGTAGATCCAGTGCGTCAGGTACTGGTTGACGGACCGCGTGCGGTTGAAGTGACCGCCCTGATACGCGGGACGAATGAGTTGCTCGTAGACCGTCGGGGCTCCGTCGAGGGTGGCCACGTATGCGGCACGATTGAGGACGTCAGGGCCGGTCCCGTTGACATGCACACGTGCGTGCCACGGATTGTCCTCATCGCGGGTCCAATCGGCGCAGCCCAGCGACCGCGCCTCGATGCGAGCGAGGTGCTCCTCGTAGATGAACTGAACGTTCCGGGGAAGAGTGAGGCTGCTCATGGCGGGACGGTACCAAAAAACGAGCGCCGGTACAACCCTCAATTGAGAGCTTCCGCCGGCCATCCTCTGTCAGGAGTCCTCGGTCACCTCGCGATCATCGTCGTCGCCCACGTGGCGCAAGTACCGCGACAGGCGATCAACGTGTCGACGCTCATCAGGATGGAGGTCGCAACGGAACGAGCAGCCAGCGAGCCAGTGATCTTGAACGTCGTGCACCCAGGGCTGCAACGGAGAATTGGGAACCGCTCTTCCATCCAAGACAAGTCCAGCGCGGGACGCCCGCAAGATGGGACAGCGGGTCGGGTCAGGCAGACCCGGGTCCATGGACGCCGCGACGGTCGGCCTACGCGAACGGACCGAGGGTCCGCGCAAAGATGCGGTCGAGACGCTCTTGCCAGCCACCACTTCCGTACTCGGTGCGGTACTGACGAATCGTGGCGACATCCGCGTCGGTTAGTTCCAGCTCTCCGTTTGGCTGAACGGCGGCATGGAGGCGTTCGAGCAGCGTTTGGAAGCCGCCCTGACCAGTGAGAGGGTCGTTCAGCGCGGCGCGCTCATCAGCGTTCAGAGTGATCGTGGGCACGGGAGTATCTCCTGTGGGAAGGAACTGAAACCGGGTACTGACACGTAGCGGGGCACTCTTCCTGAACATGCCCCAGCCGGGTGTTGCCCGAGGCGTTGCGCCGGAGTGGTGTCGCCGGGCACCGGGCCTACTGGATAGCAGCTCCTGCATGCCGGCAACGCAGTCGCGCCGGTGGATGACGGTCTCGGCCCCGTTCGACGTGCTGCGGAATTCCGTCTCCGTCGCCATTCCGGCGTTCAGTTGGCGCAGGCGAGCTCGGCCTCGACCGGCTCGAGCTGATCCAGCCAGTACGCGTCGTCGTCGCGCCGGCGCACGAAGAAGCGGCTCAGGTCGTCGGGGTTCTTGGCCTGGTGATAGCGCAGGTAGATCCGCTCTTCGTCGACGCCGACGATCTCTACCTTGCCGGTCTCGTGCGACATGCAGTACTTCGCCCGCCGCGCGAGCCCGGAGCCCCGCCGGAGCGCCTCCTGGAAGATGTGCCAGCCGCGCACGATCGGCACCTCGTAGGGCTCGTTGCCCGCCGTCGGCCGTCCCTGGAACAGATAGTACGGGGGGCAGCCGATGTAGGAGAGCTTCGAGTACATCTCGGCAAGCACGTCCGGGTCGTCGTTGATGCCCCTGATCAACGGGCACTGGTTCACGCAGATGACGCCGTTGCGGAGGCAGGTGTCGATGCCGATGATCGCGTCGTCGGTCAGCTCGCGCGGGTGATCGAAGTGCGCCATCAGGTAGATGCGCTTCTCCGGCGTCGAGTACTTCCGGAACGCCGCCTGCAACTCTTCGTCGCGCCGGACGCGCCACGGGTCGAACGCCGGCATCTTCGATCCGATGCGGATGATGCGGACGTGCTCGATGCCGCGCAACGCCTCGAAGATCTCGACCAGCCGCCGCGTGCTCATCAGCAGCGGGTCGCCGCCGGTCAGCAGGACGTTGGTGACCTCCGGGTGCTCGGCGATGTACGCCAGCCCCGCGCTGACGTCGTTGGTCACCTCGTCGTTGTCGTCCATGAACAGCCGCTTGCGGAAGCAGTAGCGGCAGTAGGCGCCGCAGACCTCGTTGCACAGCAGCAGCACGGTGTCGACGTACTTGTGCTGCACCCCGCGCGCGACGGTCACCGCGCTCTCGTTGCTGGCGTCGAGCCGGCCCCAGTCGTTCAGCTCCTCCTGGCGCGGAATGATCAACTGCCTGATCGGGTCGTCGGGATCGTCCCAGTCGATCAGGTGCAGGTAGTAGTCGTTGGCGCGGAAGACGTACTCCTCGGTCACCGGCTGCAGCCGCGCGATCTCGTCCGAGGGGATCTCGGGCACCTGATCCAGTCGTCGGATGTACTTCACTCGTCGCCGCTCCGACGACGCTGACATCGTGGGCGTGTTCATGTGCCTGCCTCCGGCGGCGCTACACGAGCGCACGCCAATCGTCGTCCGTGTTGAGGCTCCGCTACGAACGCGCGGCGAGGGGTCATCGCGGGGCCGGTCGAAGCCGCGCTTCACATCGAAGCGCCGACCCCGCCGCGCCGGGCGATGCGGATACCCCGCCGACCTCGGTGCAACGTAGCCCTGTTTCCACGGACTGTTCGAGTCCGACGGAATCGCCCGGGCCGACAGTGCTGACGCCGAGCCACGAGCCGCATCCGGGGCGCCCGCATCGGGCTGACGGCCCCTTGGGGGATCCGCAGTATGGCCCACGATGCGGGTCCGGCGCAAGCCCCGGCCCGGCCCCGACCGGTAGCGCCCGGCGCGCACCGAGACGCTATCGGTGGCGTTCGGCTCGCGGCCGGGCCCTACCGGTCGCGTTCGTACTCGCGGCGGAGGGCCGGGGACAGCGGGTAGACGTCGCGGAAACGGTGCTCGCCGGACCGCAGCAGTTCCCGTTCGTGCTCCTCGAGCGCCGCCTGCTCCTCGGCGGCCCGCAGCACGTCGGGCACCAGCGCCGGTGGGAAGAACAGCACGCCGGTTTCGTCCGCCACGACGACATCCCCCGGCAGTACCGTGGCCGTCCCGATGCGGACCGGGGCGTTCCACTCGACGCCCAGCCAACTCGTTGTGGTGACGTCGAAGAAGCGGGCGAAAACCGGGAAGTCGGCGAAGGCCGGTCCGACCAGCTCGGCGAGGTCCCGGCTACCGCCGTCGATGACCACCCCGGCCGCCCCGCGCAACCTGATGCCGAGCGCCCCCATGCCGCCGAACAGCACGTGCCCGTCCGCCCCGCCCAGTTCGGCGACCACCACGTCGCCCGGCCGGGCCTCCTCGGCCGCGCGCGCGTAGTAGCGGCGGTCCCAGTCGCCCTCGGCCGCGAGTTGATCGATGGCAGCCACCAGGTCCGGGCGCGGCGGCAGGAAGCGCATCGTCAGCGCGCGACCCGCGACGCGGTGGCCGGGCTGCGTCGCCCGGAAGCCGCGCACGTAGTTCGTGCGGTAGTCGCCGAGCGAGCGCCAGATGTCCTCGAGCTGCATCTCGCCGAGCCGCGAGAGATCCTCGTCGCTGACCTCCGCCGCGGCCTGTTTCGACCGGATGACGTCCATGATCGCGCTGTAGGAGGACCGGTTGGCGCGGAAGCCCTCGGGCGGCGCGACGTCGCCGGCGCCGGGGGAGTCGGCCTCCTGGGCGGTGGCGACGCCGGCCGTCAGCGCTGCGGCGAGTGTGATGATTCCGATGCGCATGGGACCTCCTTGCGTGAGCCGTGGGCGAACGTGGCGGATACGGCTCGGGTGAGCCGTGCGCGAAGTCGACGGATACGGATGATACCGCCGATCCGCACTTGTTCCGCGGGGACGCGGCCGGGTATAAGAGAGCGACGCCCCGGTGGGGCGCGGAGGCACGATGGCTGATCTGTCGCGGCGTGAGATGCTCAAGCGGGTGGTGGTGGCGGGTGCGGCGGCGACCCTGCCCGCTCCGGGGTCGGCGGCCGTCGCGGCCCAGTCGACGGCCGAGTCGTTCGAGACGCTCGCCGCCGGCGAGGGAGCGACGTTGCGGGCCGTGGTCGCGCGGCTCATTCCGTCCGACGAGCGCGGGCCCGGCGCGCTCGAAGCGGGTGCGGCGACCTACATCGATCGGGCCCTGGCCGGGCCGCTCGCCGGATCGCTGGAGGCGTACCGCGGCGGCCTCGCGGCGCTCGACCGGTACGCGCGGTCGTTGCGGGGGATGCACTTCGCGGCGCTCGACGCGGCCGATCAGGATGCACTGCTCCGGAACGTGGAGGCCAACGCCGCACCCGAGTTCGGACCCGGCGCGGCCGGCTTCTTCAACCTGCTGCTGACCCATACGAGCCAGGGCACCTTTTCGGACCCGGCCCACGGCGGCAACGTCGACTTCATCGGCTGGCGGATGCTCGGCTACCCGGGCGTCCGCACGGTGGTCACCCCGGACCTGCAGCGGATCGACCGGATGCCGCCGGAGCGGCAGGTGTCCGCCTACGATTTTCCGGCGTTCAGCGCCGCCCGCGAACGGAGGACCCGTGGCCGTTGAACTTCCGAAACGGGATGTGGTGGTCGTCGGGCTCGGGGCCGTGGGCGGCGTCGCGGTGCTGCCGCTCGCCGAGGCCGGCATGGACGTGGTGGGTCTGGAGGCCGGCTCCTGGCTGCGCGCGCGCGATCATGCGCCGGACGAGTTGTTCAACAACTACCGCGGCTGGCCCGAGTCGGTACAGAAGGCGAACCGCGAGATCCCGGTGCATCGCCGCACCGCGTCGTCGCCCGATTCGCCGCGCGGCGCGCTGCACCCGATGATGAACGCGGTCGGCGGCACGTCGCTGCACTACTGGGCGCAGAGCTGGCGGCTCAGTCCCTGGGACTTCGAGGTCGTCAGCGCCACCTCGCGGCGCTACGGCGCGTCGAGGTTGCCGGTGGGGTCGACGGTCGAGGACTGGCCCTTCGGACTCGACGAGCTCGAGGCGTACTACGACCGGGTCGAGCACGCGATCGGCGTCTCCGGGCAGGCCGGCAACGTCGGCGGCGAGATCGACGAGCGGGGCAACGTCTTCGAGGGGCCGCGGCGCCGACCGTATCCGATGCCCCCGTTGCGCTGGACCGGCTTCATCGAGCAGATGGCCGACGCGGCCCGCGGGCTCGGCTGGCATCCGTTTCCCGGACCGGCGGCGGTCAACTCCGTGCGTTACCAGAACCGCGCGGCGTGCGCCTATCACGGCTTCTGCGACCGCGGCGGCTGCCACCTCGACGCGAAGAACTCGACCGCCGTCTCGACGATCCCCCGCGCGCAGGAAACCGGACGCCTGCAGGTGGTGACCGAGGCGCACGTCCGGCGCGTCGCGGTGGACGGCGAGGGTCGCGCGACCGGCGTCAGCTACATCAAGGACGGCGAGGAGTACGTGCAGCCGGCAGACGTCGTCCTGCTGGCCGGTTACACCTACGAGAACGTCCGCCTGATGCTCCTCTCGAAGTCGCCCGCGTATCCCGACGGCCTGTCGAACAACGGCGGCCAGGTCGGCCGCCACTACATGACGCACGCCACCGGGGCCGGTGTGCTGGCGCTCTTCCCGCACCGGCTCAACCGCTGGTACGGGCTGCCGGCGCAGGGCGTCGCGATCGACGACTGGGCGGCCGACAACTTCGACCACGCGGACCTCGACTTCATCGGCGGCGGCAACCTGTGGATCTACTCGGACCGCCGGCCGATCGCGGCGGCCCGCATGCCCACCTTCGGGCGCGTTCCGCGCTGGGGCTCGGCGTGGAAGGCTTTCGTGGCCGACAACGCCGACCGCTGGACCAACTGCTACATCCAGAAGTCGACGCTGCCTTACGAGGACAACTATCTGGACCTGCATCCGACGGTGACGGACCCGCTGGGCGATCCGGTCTGCCGCATCACCGCCGACTTCAAGGACAACGAGCGCCGCATCGCGACGTTCGTGCAGGACCGGATGGTGGAGTGGTTCCGCGCCGCCGGCGCCGTCGAGATCATCCGCCAGGGCCTCGGGACGATGGGCCCGTCCACCCACGCCTACGGCGGTACGCGGATGGGGGACGACCCGGAGACCAACGTCGTCGACCGCTGGGGTTTCTCCCACGAGGTCCCGAATCTCGGCATTCTCGGCGCCTCGGTGATGGGGACGAGCGGGTCGCACAACCCGACGCTGACGGCCCAGGGGCTGGGGTGGCGTTCCGCGGCGCACCTGGTCGAAGACTGGTCGTCGATTGCGGAATAGAAGCGGCCTTGCGAGGATGGGATATCCCTTCCGCCGGCCAACCTCCATACCGGGAGGCGGGAACCGGCTGCGCCGTCGAGCCGTACAGGTCGGTTCGCGGTGCCGCCGTGCCCGTCGCGTCGTCAGTGATGGTGGTGGTGGATCGCTTCGTGCTCGGCGACCTGCTTGTCCTTGCGGATCTTCGCCGCCTGCTTGCGTGCCGACTTGAGGTTCATCTCCCGCGTGCCGTCGGAGCTGACAGCGAACTGCGAGATCAAGCGCTCGAGATCGCCGCTGGCGCAGGCGGGGCACGCCGGCGGATTGCCCTTCGGGATGACGACGGCCTCGAACTCGTGGTCGCAGGCGCGGCAGCGATACTCGTAGATCGGCATGGATGACGTTCCTCCGGCACCTCATTCTACGCGCATCGCGCCGCGCCGCAACAGTGTCTCCGCAGCCGGCTACCCCGGAAAGAACGCGCGTCGTCAGTCCGGCGGTCAGCGTTCGAGGAGAGACTGCAGCAGCACCGCCGGGTGCTGGGCGTCAACGCCGGTGAAGTCATGGACCTGATGGCGGCACGACGTGCCGGCGGCCACGAGGACCTGCTGTGATTCGAGCGCGCGGGCGGCCGGCAGCAGCCGCCTCTCTCCGATCTGCTGCGAGATGTCGAAGTGCTCGCGCGCGTAGCCGAACGAGCCGGCCATGCCGCAGCACCCGGAGTCGAGATCCGTGACGCGCGCCCCCGGGATGCGCTCGAGGAGCGCCTGGGCCGGGGCGACCAGGCCCAGGGACTTCTGGTGGCAATGGCCGTGCAGCAGAATCTCGTCCGGCCCGGACCGCAGCGCCAGCGTGGCGTCTCCATCCGTGAGACGCCGGCTCAGGTAGTCCTCGAAGAGCACGCACGCGGAGGCCACCTCGCGCGCCCGTTGCTGCGCCTCGCCGCGCAGCAGATCCGGTACGTCGTCCTTGAGAGCGGAAAGGCAGCTCGGCTCCAGCAGCACGATCGGGGTCCCGGCCGCGGCCAGCGGATGCAGGCGGCGCACGACGTTCGCGGCCCGGTCGCGGGCGGCGGCCAGCAGGCCCTGCGAGATGAGGGGCCGGCCGCAGCAGGCGTGCGGCGCCAGGCCGACCGACAGCCCGGCTGCCTCCAGAACGTCCGCCGCCGCCAGTCCGATCTGCGGATCGTAGTAGTTGGTGAACGTGTCGTTGAACAGGACCGCGTCCGGGGCTCCGGACCGCGCGCGGTTTCCGGCCGCGCGTTTCCGCCAGGCCCGGGCCAGCGTGCGCGACGCCCAGCGGGGCAGCGAACGGCGCCGGTCGATGCCGAAGAGCCTCTCGTTGAGCGCCCGTACCCAGTCCCGTTCCAGCCACGGGTTGACGAGCGGCGCCGCGCGACTGGCCAGCGCCGACAGCGTGCGGATGTGCCCGAGGGCGCGGGCCCGCAACGGCGTGCCGTTCCGCCGCCAGTAGTCGGCCAGGAACTCGCTCTTGAAGCGCGCCATATCGACGCCGACGGGGCACTCGGTCTTGCACGCCCGGCATTCCAGGCAGAGGTCGAGCACGTCGTAGACTTCGCGGTCCCCGAGACCGGCGTCGTGGGAACCGCTGCCGTTGCCGAGCGCCCCGTTCATCGCGAGGCGCAGCGTGTTGGCCCGCCCCCGCGTCGAGTGCGCCTCGTCGCGCGTCGCCATGTAGGACGGGCACATCGTGCCGCTGAGGGTCTTGCGGCAGGCGCCGACGCCGCTGCACATCTCCACCGCGCGCCCGAGCCCGCCGTGATCTCCGTGGTCGAAGACGGCGTCGGGGTCCGGCGTCCGGTATTCCGGGCCGTAGCGCAGGTTGGCGGTCAAAGGCGGCGCGTCGACGATCTTGCCCGGGTTGAACAGCCCGTCCGGGTCGAACGTGCGCTTGATGGTACGAAAGGCTTCGTACAGATCCGGGCCGAACATGCGCTCCATGAACGGCCCGCGCACCAGGCCGTCGCCATGCTCGCCGGAGAGGGCGCCGCCGAACTCCAGCACCAGGTCCGCCACCTCGTTCGCAATCGCCTCGAACTGCTGGACGCCGGCCGCCGTCTTCAGGTTGACGACCGGCCGCACGTGCAGGCAGCCGACCGAGGCGTGCGCGTACACGCCGGCCGTCGTGCCGTGCCGCCGGATCACCTCGAGGAACCGCTCGATGAAGTCGCGCAGCCTCTCCGGGGCGACCGCGGTGTCCTCGACGAACGAGATGCTCTTGGCGTCTCCCTTCATCGCCATCGAGAGGCCGAGCGACGACTCGCGCAGCTTCCAGATGCGGGCTTGATCGGCCGGCGCGACGGCGCAGGCCGTATGCCTCGCGATGCCGCGGGCGCGGATGTTCGACTCGAGCCGGTTGAGGCGCGGGCGGAGCTCCTGCGCCGAGTCGCCGTACAGCTCCACGCACAGCAGCGCGCCGCAATCGGTGCCGAGCACGGCGCGCCGCATCGCGTCGAGGGCCGGATTCTCCCGGGCATGGTCGAGGATCGAACGGTCCATCACCTCGACGGCGGACGGATCGTGGGCCAGGATCGCCGGGGTCTCTCCGAGCGCGTCGAGCAGGTCGTCGTACTCGATGGTCAGCACCGCCTTGGCCTTCGGCAGCGGCACCAGCTTGAGACGGGCTTCGAGGATGAGGCCGAGCGTGCCCTCGGAGCCGACGATCAGCTTCGCCAGGTTGAAGGGCGCAGCGGCATTTCCGTTGCCCGCCGGGGCGAACGCGTCGAGGTTGTAGCCGCCCACCCGGCGCAGGATTTTCGGGTACCGCCGGTCGATCTCTTCCACGTGCCGGGCGGCCGTCTCGCGGACGGTGCGGTAGCAGGCGCCCTCGAAGGTGTCCGCCGCGCAGGCCGCTTCCAGCTCCTCGGCCGTGAGCGGCCGCAGGTGGGCGACCGAGCCGTCGGCCAGCGCGACGTGCAGATCGAGCACGTGGTCGATGGTCTTGCCGTAGCGCACCGACCGCGCGCCGCTCGAGTTGTTCGAGATCATGCCGCCGATGGTCGCGCGGCTGGCCGTGGAGATGTCGGGTGCGAACCGCAGGCGGTGCGGCGCGAGCTGCGCGTTCAGCTCGTCGAGCACGATGCCCGGCTCTACGCGCGCCCAGCGCTCCTCGACGTTCACCTCGAGGACCCGGTTGAAGTACTTCGAGGTGTCGATCTGCAGGCCGGCGCCGATCGCCTGTCCGGCCTGGGACGTGCCGCCCCCGCGGGCGGTGACCGAGCAGCCGTGGGCGCGGGCGCACTCGAGGGCCGCCAGCACGTCCTCGCGCGAGCGGACGACCGCCGCCCCGAGTGGCTGGATCTGGTAGACGCTGGCGTCGGTCGAGTACAGCGCGCGGGACACCGCGTCGAAGCGAACCTCGCCGGCGAGCCGCGCTTCGAGATCGGTCCGGAGGTCACCCATGCGGCGCAGTATAAATCGCGCCTCCGGGCAGCGCCGTCCAGATCCAGCCTTCGCGTTCCGCGAGGCATCGATCAATCGGCGGGACGGCGCGTCCCGTGAGAAAGTCCTGTGCGGCCAGTACGCACACGGCCGCGTCCAGCAGGTCGTCGTTGCCGCACAGAGCTTCAACCTGTTCTTGCGGGATCGTCATCCACTCTCGCAGCGCATCCACGATCTCGCGACGTTGCCGGATCTTGTTCGGCGTGTCCGGCTTCTTGTAACTCGGCAATCCGAAGCCTGACGGCTTACGACCGCTCGGGGGGATTCGGTGCGCTATCAGGGTGGCGGCCGGATACACCTCGATCACCGCATGGTCGGTAACGTCGTCAGGATTCCAGGCAAGCGGGATTGCCACGCCAAGATCGTCTCGCAACTTGCCCAGAAGGCGAAGGGCTGCATGAGCCGTTCGGGCAATCTTGTCGGCGCCGACGTCGAGCGGCTTCTTGATGTTGTCCTTGATGAAGAGGTCGGTGGCTCGGCCGAACATGTCGTCGGCCGGCGTGTCTATCGCTGAGCCGGCGGAATGCGATTCGAGCGATGTCCACAACGGTCTCGGCCAACCAAGGGGTGCGTCGATGGCCATCAGTGCGGTGTCTGCGGAGTCGATCAACCATTCCCGCAGGACGAACGGGACGGGTCGATCCTGCCCGCCGACTGTCGCGTCCAGCAGGCTGAGACCATCGTCGTCCTTGATCGCGAGGGCCATGCCAGTTTCGCGATCATTCGTTGAGTAGTCGACACCGATGATCCTGCAACGGGAGCGCGGGTCGTTCCGCCGGCTGCGGCTGCGTTCTTCTCGATCCTTCTCTTCCCAGCATTGGGCCAACTCGATCATTCGCGTTCGCGCATCGGGCCAGTCGTGAAGCGTCGCGGGGTCGAAGTCCGCACCGTTCGGCCAGACGAGGGTGTGTGTATCCGGGTCGATCGTGACCCGCTTGAACATCGTGACGTCGCGAAGCGGGCCGTACAGTTCCCCCCGCAATACGGGCCGGAAATCGATTGTTCGTTGTGTCCCGTCATCGAACCGGATGTCCAGTACGAACGGACCTGCGACGGTGAGCGAAACGACGCGGTAGACGGCGTGGTCCATCCGGTCCTGACTCATCGCAACGGTGCAATTCTGAGCGGCGCCCGGCCGGCCTGCAGGAGCTGCCAGTCGGTCGCCAACTCTTCGCGATGGATCTCGGCCCAGGCTTCGACGAGCCTCTGCTGTGCCCGTGGCAGGTGACCGCCGATCGACTCGACGGGATCGATTCCGAAGACGGCGGTCGAATCCTGGTAGTACGCATGGAAGTGCGGCCGATGGTGCGGTGCGCCCGGCTCGGCGAACATCCTGATGATGATCCCGTAAAACCTCGAAATCTCCGGCATTCGACCACGATCCGCCCGACGGCCCAGGTGTCGTGGCCGCGCGACGCTCCTCTGGCGGAGGATAAATCAGATCGACCCGATTCGCGGAGCAGCCAAGCGGGGTACGCTAGATTAGCGCCATGTCACAAGCGAGCGGACGACACTTCCTGCAGATCCCCGGACCGACCAACGTGCCCGATCGCGTCCTGCGCGCAATGGCGGCGCCGACCATCGACCACCGTGGGCCGGCGTTCCGCGACCTGACTCGCGAGGTGCTTGCCGGCATGGCGGCCGTCGTGCAGACCCGCCACCCGGTGGTGTTGTTCCCCGCTTCGGGGACCGGAGCATGGGAGGCGGCGCTCGCCAACACGCTGTCTCCGGGCGACCGCGTGCTGATGGTCGAGACCGGGCACTTCGCGACGCTCTGGAAGGGCATCGCGACGCGGCTAGGGCTCGACCCGCTGTTCCTGCCGGGCGACTGGCGGTGCGGCGTCGACGCGGCGCAGGTCGGGGCGCGTCTCGCGGAAGACGGCGCCCATGCCGTCAAGGCGGTCTGCGTCGTCCACAACGAGACTTCGACCGGGGTGGCGAGCGACATCTCGGCGGTCCGCCGCGCCATCGACGCCGCGCGGCATCCGGCGCTCCTGCTGGTCGACACGATCTCGTCGCTGGCGTCCATCGACTACCGGCACGACGAGTGGGGCGTCGACGTCACCGTCGGCGCTTCGCAGAAGGGGTTGATGCTGCCCCCCGGCCTCAGCTTCAACGCGGTGGGGGACAAGGCGCTCGCCGCGCATGCCACGGCCCGGCTGCCGCGCAGCTACTGGGACTGGGGACCGATTCTGGCCGCCAACGAGAAGGGCTTCTTCCCCTACACGCCGGCGACGAACCTGCTCTTCGGACTGCGCGAGGCGCTCCGCATGCTCCAGGCGGAGGGGCTGGACAACGTGTTCGCCCGGCACGACCGTCACGCCGAGGCGACCCGTCGCGCGGTGCGGACGTGGGGGCTCGAGCTGCTCTGCGTCAATCCCACGGAGTACAGCTCGTCGCTCACCGCCGTCCTGACGCCCGAGGGCCACGACGCCGGGCGGCTGCTCGACGTCATCCTCGACCGCTTCGACATGGCCCTCGGCGTGGGGCTCGGCATACTCGCCGGCAAGGTGTTCCGCATCGGCCATCTCGGCGATTTCAACGACCTGAGCCTGCTCGGTACGCTGGCGGGCGTCGAGATGGGCCTGACACTGGCCGGAATTCCGCACGAGTCCGGAGGCGTCGGAGCCGCTCTGGCCCACCTCACCGAGTGCGCGCGGACCTCGACGGCCGAGCCCGCACCGGCGTAGCCGGCAAGCAGTTCCGTTACCGTCGCCTTCCCAGAGCGTTCTTGATGGCCGCGAGGGTTGTCATCTCAGCACGCTCGACGGGCAGCCCGCCGGCAACACGACAGGACATCTCCCAGGCTTCGACGACGGGAAGGGTTTCGGCCCGAGTACGCGATAATTGCCACCATCCGGCGGCCGTCGGATGGCAATCCCTGCCATCCGGGTCGCTGGCGGAGGGTGGCGGTCGATGGCTTGGCTCCGAAGCGGTGCTTTCTCCCGAGGGACGGTTGCAGCAGTGCTGGGGGTCGGATTTCTCGTCGTCGTCCCTGGACTGGCGGCAGCGCAGCGCGTCGAGCGGGTCGTCGACGGCGACACGATCATCGTCGGCGGCGTGGGGCGCGTGCGCCTGATTGGCGTGGATACCCCCGAGTCCGTGGATCCGCGGCGGCCGGTCGAGTTTTTCGGCAAGGAAGCCAGCGCCTTCACGCGGAGGCTGGTCGAAGGAAAGCGGGTGCGGCTCGCGTACGACTGGGAGCGCACCGATCGGTACGGGCGGACCCTCGCGTACGTCTACCTGCCGGACGGCACGTTCCTGAACGCGGAGATCATCAGGCAGGGCTACGGCCACGCGTACACGCGGTTCCCGTTCGAGCACCTCGAGCGGTTCCGGCAACTCGAGCGCGAGGCGCGGCAGACTGGCCGCGGCCTCTGGGGCGCCACGCCCGGCGCCGAGCGGCAGGTAGCGTCGGCGGGGCCCTCCCGGCGACCGGCCGCTTCGGATCTCCCGGCGGCCCTCGCGCGCTGGGACGACAACGGTAACGGCCGCATTACGTGCGCCGAGGCCCGGCGCCACGGCATTGCGCCGGTGCCCCGCGGCCATTCGGCGTACCGCTACATGCGGGACGGCGACGGCGACGGCGTCGTCTGCGAGTGATCCGCTATTCCTCCCGCAGGGCGTAGACGAACAGCCCGTTGCCGGCGGCCACCGCCACGTACTGCCGGCCGTCGACCGCGTAGCTGATCGGGCCGTTGGCGATCATCCCGCCGAGCGTCTTCCGCCAGAGCAACTCGCCGTCCCGTGCATCGAAGGCGTGGAAGTAGCCTTCGCGGTTCCCGGTGAAGAGTACGTCGGTGGCGGTCGTCAGGATGCCGCTGCTCGTGACGTCCGTCATCTCGTACTTCCAGGCCTGCTCGCCGGTGGTCGGGTCGATGGCGATGACGGCGCCCGTGCCCGCGGATTCCGTCCAGGTGTTGATGGGGCCGCGCGCCAGGCTGGGAAGCGCGCCGCCGGGAACGGGCGGGGCCGGCCGGCCGCCGAGGAACAGGCGTCCCTCCTCGTACTCGACTTCCTGCGCCTCGAAGACCGAGCCGTAGCCCTCCCAGGCCGACAGGTAGAACAGCCGCGTCGACGGGCTGTAGGACGGCGAGTACCAGTTGGTGCCGCCCTGTACGCCGGGATAGGTGGTGACCCCCGGCTCCTGCGGGATGAAGATCGGCCGCCCGTTGTCGTCGAGCCCCTCCGCCCAGGTCTGCTCGACGAATTCCCGGCCGTTGATGAACTGTCCGGTCTCGCGGTCGAGCACGTAGAAGAAGCCGTTGCGGTTGCCCCAGAGCATCAGCTTCAACGTGCCGCCGTCCTGGGCCGGGAAGTCGGCGAGCACCGGCACCTGCACCGAGTCGTAGTCGTACGGGTCGTTGGGCGTGAACTGGAAGTACCACTCCAGCTCGCCGGTGTCGGGGTCGAGCGCGACCACCGAGTCCGAGTAGAGGTTGTCGCCGGGCCGCTGCGCCGGGTTCCAGTCGGGACCGGGATTGCCGATGCCCCAGTAGATGAGGTCGACGTCGGGGTCGTACGAGCCGGTGATCCAGGCCGAGGCGCCGCCGTAGCGCCAGTCGTCTCCCTCCCACGTGTCGTGGCCTGGCTCGCCCGGGCCGGGGATGGTGTAGAACCGCCACTCTTCCTCGCCGGTCTCGGGGTCGTGGGCGGAGATGAAGCCGCGGATGCCGTACTCGCCGCCGGCGACGCTGACGATCACCTTGTCCTTGACGATGAGCGGGGCGAGGGTCAACGCATAGCCCGCTCCCGGGTCGGCGACGGCGGTCTGCCAGATCGGCCGGCCGCTGACCGCGTCGATGGCGATGAGCTGCGCGTCGATGGTGCCCATGAACAACGTGTCGCCGAGGATCGCCACCCCGCGGTTGACGCGGCCGCAGCAGGGGCGCGATTCCGGCGAGGGGGTGTACTCGTAGCGCCAGAAGACGCGGCCGAGCTCCGCGTCGAGGGCCAGCACGGTGTTGGGCGCCTCGGTGATGTACATGATGCCGTCCACCACGAGCGGCGTCGTCTGGAAGACCTGGAGCGACTGCGCCTGGAAGACCCACTGCAACTCCAGCCGGTCGACGTTGTCGACGGTGACCTGGTCGAGGGTCGAGTGGCGGTTGCTCTCGTAGTTGCCGGAATAGGTGAGCCAGTTGTGCGGCTCGTCGGCGGCGTTGAGCAGCCGTTCGAACGTGACCTGGGCGGCCGCCGGGTGCGGCAGCAGGACGACGAACATGAAGGCGGCGAGCGCGAGGGTCGCGAGCGTCGGGCGGGTCATCGGTTCATCCCCTTCAGGGTGAGGAGGAACGCCAGCACGTCGGCGCGCTCCTGATCGGTCAGTATCTCGGCGTACGAGGGCATCGGCGAGGTCGTGATCACGGTGTACTCGCTCAGGTCGTCCTTGATGAGCGAAACGAGCCGCTCGTTCTCGTCGACGAGCTGCACGGTGTAGGTGTCCTCGTTGAGCCGCCGCCCGGAGTAGACGGTGCCGTCGTTCCCCACCGCGCGGATGCTGCGGTTGCGGGGCAGCATGGCGCTGGTCGGATCGACGAGCGATTCGGCCAGCGAGCCGGCGCTGCGCACGGCGCCGATGTCGGTCAGATCCGGGGCGATGCGCGAACCGTCGCCGCCGATGCGGTGGCAGCTCGCGCAGTCTCCCATGCCGCGGTAGATCGTCTCGCCAGCGGCGGCATCGCCCACCAGCACGTCGTTGGGTTCGAAGTCGCCCATCGTGCGCAGATAGGCCACCAGGCCGGTGAGCTCCGACGCGGTGTAGTCGCCGGGCGGCATCGCCGTGTCGGGGATGCCGTCGCTGATGATGCGCATCAGGTCCTGGTCGGAGCCGGCCGAACGGAACTGGCCCGTGCGGAGGCTCACGCCGTCGACGGCGTCGCCGTCGGGACCGTGGCACGCGACGCAGGTCTCGCCGTAGACCTGCATGCCGTAGTTGATGTCGGCCTGCGCGTACTCGCCCGCGTGCGTCTGCTGGGCCGCAGCGCCGTTCGCGGCCAGCAGTCCGGCCGCCGCCAGCAGCGTCGCGGCACCCCAACCATGTCCACCTCTTTGCACGCCGTTCCTCCTTGAACTGCTGTCCGAACGTTGTCGCGTCCCGACATTGTAGCCGCTCGGGTTGCGGGATACCGGCGCCGGCCCGTTCCCGGCCCGCGCGCATCGAATCGGATGCCGCGGTCCGCCGGCGCGCGCTATGCTGGAGCCCATGCATGCACACAAGCGCTCGCTGTTCGCCGCGTTGCTGGCCGCCGGCATGGTCTGTGTCGGTGCGGGACCTCTGCACGCCCAGGAGGCCGACCCGGACCACGTCGTGCGGTCGACCCCGGAGAATGTCGTCTGGGGCTGGTACCCCATCGACCGCGCGCCGGTGCTGACGATCCAGTCCGGCGACACGGTGCGCATCGACACGCTCAGCCACGCCGGCACGACGCAGGCGGAGGAACCGGTCGAGTATCTGGGCCAGTTCGGTGCGGCGCCGGACGAAGTACTGCAGGATGTGGTCGACTTCTGGCGGACGCGTGCGGATCGGCCGCGCGAGGGACGCAGCGGACACGTCATCACCGGCCCGGTCTACATCGAGGGGGCGGAGCCGGGAGACATGCTCGAGGTGCAGATCCTGTCGTTGCGCACCCGGGCGCCCTTCGGCATCAACAACACGAGCCCCACGAGCGGCGTCTTCGGCTCGGGTTATCCCGGCACCTCACCGGAGGACGAGCCGATGGACATGCCGGCGGTGCGGCACTTCATCCGGACGGGCGATGTCGACGGGCGCGCGGTGGCGTTCTTCGCCGACGGCATCCAGGTGCCGCTGGCGCCGTTCATGGGGGTCATGGCGGTGGCCCCCGAGAACCCGACCGTGGGCCAACCGGGCGTCTCCGTGCCCGGCGTGCAGGCATCGCGGCCGCCCGGGCCGTTCGGCGGGAACCTCGACGTCAAGGATCTGGCCGCGGGCAGCACGCTCTACCTGCCGGTCTTCCACCCGGGCGCGCGCTTCTACGTGGGCGATGGGCATTCGGTGCAGGGCGACGGCGAGGTGAGCGGGACGGCCATCGAGCAATCGCTGAGCGGCGACTTCCGCTTCGTGCTCCACAAGGGCCGGACCATCGACGGGCCCCGCGCGGAGAACGCGACGCACGACATCCTGATGGGAATCGATCTCGATCTCGACCGCGCCCTGCGCAAGGCGGTCGTCGCCACGGTCGACTTCCTCGTCGAGGAGCGGGGCCTGACCGGCCCCCAGGCGTTCTCGCTGGCCAGCATCGCGGTGGACTTTCGCGTCGCCGAGGCGGTCGACCTGACGCAGGTCGTGACGGCGTTCGTCCCGAAGGCGATCTTCCTGGAGCGTTGACGTTGACCGCCACCGGCATCGTCTAGACTTGCACGACGCCTCCATGGGGACCTTCTTCCGGGACGTCTTCCAGACCCGCTACCGCGAGGCCACGGCCAGCGCGATCCTGTTCGCGATCGTGATCGGCGTGGTCATGAACGCGGCGATCACGTACGCCGGACTGAAGATCGGCTTCACCATCACCGGCAGCGCCATCGCCGCGGTGCTCGGCTTCGGCGTCCTGCGCGGCGTGCTGCGGCGCGGCTCCATTCTCGAGACCAACACCGCGCAGACCTGCGCGTCGGCCGTCAACGTTTCCAACTCCGGCATCATCTTCACCGTTCCGGTCCTGTTCCTGCTCGGGCTGCCGCTGGCGGCCGACGGCGCCGACTTCTGGCTGATAACGCTGGCCGCGGTCGGCGGGGCGATCCTCGGCACGGCGTTCATCATCCCGTTGCGCAAGCAGATGATCGAGATCGAGCGCCTGCGATTCCCGTCCGGGACGGGGGTGGCGGCCATCCTCAAGTCGCCGGGCGCCGGCCCGCGCAAGGCGGTCGTGCTGCTTGCCGGCATCGGCGCCGGCGCGGCCGTGTACTGGTTCGTTGCGGCCGAGCAACTCGGGCTGCCCAGCTACGGCTCGCTCGGCATCGACGTGCTGACGGCCGGCGCGCTGGACGCCGGCCGGCTGCTGAGCTTCCCGCCGCAAGTCGAGTTGATCTTCGGGATCGCGCCGTTCGCCCTCGGCGCCGGGTACATCACCGGTCGTCCCGGCCTGTTCGTGCTGGCGGGCGGCATTCTCGCCTATCACGTGCTGACGCCTTTCGCCTTCGCCATGGGCTGGATGCCGGCGTCCGTAGCCGCCCACGAGGCGCCCGCCTACGGCTTCGGCGCCTTCAACCGGCCGCTCGGCATCGGCCTGCTGTTGGGCGGGGCGATGATGGGCATGGTCATGTCGTTGCCGGCGGTCCGGGCCGCGCTGAGGAGCGTGGCGGCGGCCGGGAGGGTGCGGGGCGGCGGCGACGAGCTCGGCCTGCCGGTGCTGGTGACGGCTGCCATCCTGGCCGGCATCCTGCTGTTCGCGGCGGCCTACGTGGTGGGGGAGAAGCCGTTCAACCGCACCTGTCCGGTCACCGGCCAATGGGTGGGCGCCGTGTCCGTCGCGGACATCCCGGGCGACCTGTCGGAAGACGAACGCCGGGCGGCGGCAAACGTGCTCAACGCCGAGGTCGACGCTCTGATCACCGCCACGCGTTCCCACGGCGGGTACGTCATTCGCTTCTCGAGCGAGCAGGCGGCTCGGACCTGGGACGGCTACGAGACCGCCCGCAAGGACGACTACCTGCTGAGCAACAACGCCCGGCCGGGCTGGCTGGCGGGATTCCCGCCGCTGCTGCGCGCGGCGGCCATCGCGCTCGTCGGGGTGGCGTGGATCTGGCTGGCCGGCATCATCATCGCGCAGTGCACCGGCATGACCGACTGGTCGCCGATCTCGGGCATGGCGCTGCTGACCGTGGTGCTCGTCATGTTGCTCGGCGGCACGGGGGCGGTGGTCGGCGCCGTGCTGATCGGGGCCGCGTTGTGCGTCGCCATCACATTGGCCGCCGACATGATGGCCGACCTGCGCACCGGCCACCTGGTGGGCGCGCAGCCGCGGCGGCAGCAGGTGCTGGAACTGCTGGTCGTGGGCATCGGGCCGCTCGTGTCGATGCTGGTCGTGCTGCTGATCGCCGAAGCGAATCGCCAGAGCTTCGGCGTGGCGTTCGGCCCGGAGACCCCCACGACGGCGCCGCAGGCGCAGGCGCTGCAGGCGGTCATCACCGGCGTGCAGGGCGGCGAGATGCCGTACGCGCTGTACGGCCTCGGCGCGCTGCTGGGGGCGCTGCTCGGCCTGAGCACGTTCAGCGGTCTCGGCGTGCTGGTCGGCCTCAGCATGTACCTGCCGTTCGCCGCCATCGCCACCTACGGCGTCGGCTGCGTCGTCAACATGCTGGTGGCGCGCTGGAAGGGTCGGGTGTGGGCGGAGGACTGGGGTGTCCCGTTCGCCGCGGGCCTGATTGTGGGCGAGTCGCTGCTCGCGATGACCGTCAACATGATCGTCCTGGCGACCGGCTGACGAGCTGAGGAGACTGCAGTGCGCACGTTCGGGTATCTGGTCATCGGCGTGAGCCTCGTGCTGGGCGCCGTCGCGGCGACCACGGCGTACGTCCCGCCCCTCACCGCGGACGATTCCGCGCTCGCCACAGGGAGCGGCTACGCGCATCTGAATGCACCGGCGGGCGTGCAGCGCGACGCGGCGGGCGGGTTCGTGCTGTCGGCCGCCGGCGCGCGCGTTCCGCTGGCGCCAACCGGCACGGAACTGACGCCGGACGTGCAGGCGCGCCTGCGCGCGGCGGGCGTGCAGCGCGTGCGCGTCCGGGAGTTCGCCTTCGCACGCTGGCAGCACGCCTGGCTCTTCGTGCTGGCGGTGGCCGGGCTGGTCGCGGGCAGCGTGCTGGTCAGGCGGGATACGGCGCGGGCGCAGCGGTCGCGCCAGGTCGATGAGAAGCGGCAGCCGCAGGACGCCCCGCAGGCGGCGCTGGCGGAAATCGTCGCTGCCGCCCGCGGGCTCCAGCGCGATCTGTCGGCGCTCGGGGCCGATGCCGACCGGACGCGCGCCATCATCGAGCGCGTAGGCCACGTTCAGTCCGTGCTGGCGCTGCAGGTGGTGGAAGGCCGGGACACGCTCGTAGGCAAGCTGGGCATGGCGCGCTACGCGGAGCTGATGGATGCATTCAGCCGCCTGGAACGGACGTTGAACCGCGCCTGGTCGGCGGCCGCGGACGGCGTGCTCGACGAAGCGCTGCGCTGCATCGACGAAGCGGTAGCGCTGGCTCCGGCGGTCGAGCAAAAGCTCGGCGGCAGGTGACTCGAATCCCGATCCCGCTTCCGGACGAACGCAGCACACTACCCGCCGCCGGACCCCGGTCCTTGCTCCGGCGGACCGGGAGCTCGCCGCGACCGTTCCCGACCGCGCGGCCGTCAGCACGGGGAACGCGAACGCCAGCCTGACGGCGGGTTCCCCGTTCAACTCGGGGTCGTAGGAGCCGCTCACCCACGTGGCCGATCCGCCGGTGCGCCGCGAGTCTCCCGACCAGGTCTTCGCTGCGGTTCGAGCACGGCGCGTCGCCGTTCACCGGCGCGGAGCCGCCGTTCGCCGATTGGTCCTGGCGCCCGCGCCGACCGGCCGTCAGACTGCATGTCCACGATCATTCAGGGAGGCATGGATTGACGGACACCATCGCGGGCAACGACGAAGGCCAGGTTCACCGACGGCAGTCCCCACGCAGGCTCGGCCCCCTCGCGCCCGGGCTGCTGGTCATCACGCTCGGCGTCGTGTTCCTGCTGGACAACCTGGGTTTCGTCCGGCCCTGGCAGGTTCTCCGGTTCTGGCCGGTGATCCTGATCGCGGCCGGCGTGAAGTATCTGTGGGAGGCGCGCGACCGCGGCGCCGCCGTCAGCGGCACGCTGCTGGCGTCCGCCGGCGGCCTGCTGCTGCTGGACAACCTGTACGTGATCGACGTCGACCTCTGGGACCTCTGGCCGCTCATCCTGGTGGCGATCGGGTTCCGGATGCTATCGCACGCCAGGTCGGTTCCGGACGCGGCGGACGAATCGACCGAGTCGACCGAGAGATGTTCCGCGTTCCTCGGCAGCGTGGAGCGCCGGAACCGCTCGTTGGATTTCCGGGGCGGCTGGGCGTCGGCGTGCATGGGCGGCGTCAAGCTCGACCTCACCGGGGCGGACATGGCCGCGGATCGGGCGGTGCTCCAGATTTCCGCGCTGATGGGAGGCGTGGAGATTCGCATTCCGGAGGATTGGGCGACGGAGCTCAGGGTCACGCCGATCATGGGTGGGGTCGAGGACAAGACGCGGGGACCGGCCGCGGCGACGAAGCGACTCGTGCTGCGGGGAACGGTCCTGATGGGCGGGGTCGAGATCAGGAACTGAACGTCGTGGCGGGTCCGGGTGACGACGAGGAAGAAGACGATGACCAGAGGTCCCTATGTTGGGCGCGGAATGCTCGGAATCGTGGCGATCATGGTGCTTGGCGTCGTGATCGCCGAGTCGGATGCCACACGGGACTCGACGGGGGGCGAGGACGCGTCCCGGCTCGACAGCGGGGCGTTCCTGGGCTCGGTCGAACACCGGAATCTGTCGGCGGCGTTTCTCGGAGGTGAGGCCGCTGCCGTGATGGGGCGGCTGGAGGTCGACCTGCGCGGCGCGGCGATGGCGGGCGAGGAGGTCGTCATCGAGGTGGACGTGGTCATGGGACGCGTCGAGATCCTCGTGCCGGACGACTGGAGAGTCGTCTCCGAGGTGGAGGCGGTTCTCGGTGCGGCCGACGTCCACACCTCCCGGCGGGAGGCGGCCGCCGGCGCGCCGCGGCTCGTCGTTCGCGGGGGGGTGTTGATGGGCCGGCTGTACGTCGGGGATTGACGTGCACCCGATTCTCGCCTCCGGCCAGCGGCGCCTTCTCTATCTGGCTTCGTGGGTGCTGCTCGGTCTGCTGTTCGCGGTCGCGTGGTCCGCGGCAGGCCCGGGGGCTCGCTTTCCGGGGGCGCTCGCGGTCGTGGTGCCGCCGAGCGTGTTCTACGGGTTCGTGTGCCTCTCGGCCTGGTACGTCTGCCGGGCCACGCCCCTTGCGGCCCGGTCCGCGGGTCGGATTCTCGGCACCCACGCGGGAGCCGCCGTCGTGGCGACGGCACTGTGGATGTTCGTCTGGGAGGGCTGGTTGCGCGTGCTGGTCGGGTCGCCGGCGTTCGATGCCGGCGTGCTCGACGCCTACCGTGCCCGGTCGGTCGTCCTGCCGGCCGCGGGCGTGCTGCTGTTCTGGTTCTCCGGCATGTTGCACTACCTGCTGATCGCCTTCGAAACGGCGCGGCGGGCGGAAGCGCGCGAGCTGGGCTACGAGGTGCTGGCGCGCGAGGCCGAGCTCAAGGCGCTGCGGGCCCAGATCGATCCGCACTTCCTCTTCAACAGCCTCCAGTCGCTCAGCGCGCTCACCTCGACCGATTCCGCCGGCGCGCGGCGCATGTGCCTGCTGTTGGCCGATTTCTTCCGGAGCAGCGTACGCCTCGGCGCGCGGGACCGGATACTGCTCGAACAGGAAATGGACATGGTCCGGGCGTATCTGGACATCGAAAAGGTGCGTTTCGGTGCGCGTCTGGCCGCCGACGTCGTACTGGAACCTGGATGCGGGGGTTGCGCGATTCCGCCGTTGGTCCTCCAGCCGCTGGTCGAGAACGCTGTGCGCCACGGCATCCACTCCCTGGTCGACGGCGGCGTCGTGGCGGTGACGGCGCGGTGCGATGCGCGGTTCGTATACCTGCGCGTCCGGAATCCGGTCGACACGGAAGCCGCGCCGCGGGCCGGTGCGGGGGTCGGACTCGACAACGTGAAGCGCCGGCTCGCCGCCGCTTTCGGCGGCGGGAGCGAGACCCGCTGGCGGCTCGAGAACGACTTGTTCCTGGTGGATATCCGCATTCCGCGGGAGGACGGGGTTCGGGAGCGAACGGCATGACGGCCCAGCCGCGGCGTATCCGGGCGGTGGTGGTGGACGACGAGGCGCTGTCGCGCGCCCTGATTCTGGAGTACCTCGCCGAGCACCCGGACGTGGAAGTGGTCGGTGAATGCGCCAACGGGTTCGAGGCGGTCCGGGCGGTCACCGAACTCGGGCCCGACCTGCTCTTTCTCGACGTGCAGATGCCGAAGCTGGACGGGTTCGAGGTGCTCGAGCTCGTCGGCGCGGACGTCGACGTGATCTTCGTGACCGCTTACGACACCTACGCGCTGCGGGCCTTCGAGGTACACGCCGTCGACTACCTGCTGAAGCCGTTCGCCGCCGCGCGCTTCGCCGAGGCGCTCGACGAGGCCCGGGCGAGGCTCGCACGCGCGGAGCGGGCGCCGGTCTCCCGGGTGGTGGCCGGCGCGCGGCCGGAAGGCGCCCGCCGCGAACGCATCCTGATCCGCTCGGGCGCGCAGGTGGAGGTCGTTCCGGTAGGACGCATCGACTACATCCTGGCCCGGGACGACTACGTCGGGGTCGTCGTCGGCGGACGGGAACTGCTGAAGCAGCAGACGTTGGCGGACCTGGCGGGTCAACTGGATCCGGAACGCTTCGTGCGTATCCACCGCTCGTGCGTCCTCAACCTCGATCGGCTGGCGCGGCTGGAGGCGGCCACCCGGCAGAGCACCGTCGCCGTGCTGAAGGACGGCACGCAACTGCCTGTCAGCCGGAGCGGCAACGCCAGGCTGAACGAGCTGCTCCGGTAGGTAGGAGTCTGCGCCGTAGAAGCGGCGTAGACCTTCCGCCAAGCCCGGTTGGGCGGCAAGCGCCGCAGGCGATTTTTCTCGGGAGAGTCTCCGTGGGCTGCGATGCTACGGCGCCGTCCAGCCGGCCCGCAGCGCTGTGCGGTCCACTGCCGACCCGCCGAGGTAGACGTCCGCGATGCGTCGCGTGTTCGTGATGTCGTCCAGCGGGTTCGCGTCGAGCACGATGAAGTCGGCGCGGGCGCCGGGTGTCAGGCGGCCCGAGTCGTCGAGTCCCAGGCGGTCCGCCGAGCGGCTGGTCGCGGTTGCGATGGCGTCCATCGGGTTCAACCCGGCCACCACCATCAGCTCCAGCTCCCGGTGCGCCGAGAAGCCGTAGAAGTGATCCTGGACGCCGGAATCCGAGCCGAGGACGAGCTCCGCGCCGGCGGCGTGGAGCTTCGCGAGGCTGCGTTCCATCTGTTCGTACGAGCGTGCGGCCCGCTCCGCCGCGTCCGCGGCGCGGCTCGCGAAGGTGTCGGTCGCGCGCGCGAGCACGGCGGGCGCCACCGTCTCCGTGAGGATCGGCGTTGCGAGCCACGGCGGCGGCGCCGTATGCCGGCCGCGCTCCGAGATGCCGATGTTCGGCATCACGAAGACGTCGTTCTCGACGATGGCCGCCACGAGTGCGTCGTCCATCTCCCGGTCGCGGACCAGGTGGGCGAAGCCGTCGACGCCGGCCGCCACCAGCTCCTCGGCGTCGTCGTGGTAGAAGACGTGGGCGATCACGTCCAGGCCGTGACCATGCGCCTCGTCGATGATCGCCCGGTAGAGGTCCGGCTCGAGCTTCTCGACCGAGCCGCCCCGGTCGTCGACCCAGATCTTGACGAACGCCACGCCCTGGGCCGCGAGCCTCTGTACTTGGCGCCGGCCTTCTTCCTGGCTCGTGACCCCGTAGGCGGAAGGCCGCAGCGCCGCCGCGCCGGGACCGGCGTTGGGCCGCGCCAGCCCGCGTCCCGCGGTGAAGAGGCGGGCGCCGCCGAGCGTCCCTGCCTCCTGATCGCGCCGGATCTCGCTCCACGCGTCGCCGGCGTCGGTGCCGAGCGAGACGATCACTCCGACGCCGTAGTACGCATACCGATTCAGGTGGTCGACGATGTTCTCCCGGGTGTAGTTCGCGGCGTCGTAGGTGAGCCCCCGCTGGAACCCGACGTGGCCGTGCAGGTTGACCAGCGCCGGCATCACGGTCCTGCCGGTCAGGTCGACCACCGTGGCGCCGGGCGGCGACTCGACCTCGTCCTGCGGTCCGACGGCGGCGACGGCGCCGTCGTCGATCACGAGCCGCGCCGCATCGATCGCGGGCGTTCCCGTGCCGTCGACGAGCCGTGCGCCGTCGTAGACGACGGCGGAGCTCGCCGCCGAGGGTTCCGGAGACCCACCCGCGCAACCGGCCGAGGCAACCGTGCACGCAACGGCGGCGAGCAGGGTCAGGCCGACGATTCGGTGGCGCGGCGCTCGACGACCTCGAACCTGAGCCTCGTGCATGACCGATCTCCCCGGTGGCGGATCGTTGCGGTGTGCCGCCACGCTCATGGATAATACCGATTCCCGCGCCTGCTCCGTCCGCGGACGCTTGCAACGATTGGCCTCGACGATTCCATGACGGTTCTCGTGACCGGCGCGGCCGGATACATCGGTAGCGTGGTGGCCGAGCGTCTGCTCGAGCACGGGCACGCGGTGGCAGCGCTCGACGACCTCTCGCAGGGGCATCGCGCGGTCGTGCCCGCGGAGGCCGGGTTTTTCGAGGGCGACCTGCGCGACCGCGCCCGGCTCGCCCAGGTGATGTTGGCCGTGCGACCGGACGCCGTGGCGCACCTGGCGGCGGAGGCGCTGGTCGGCGAGTCGATGACCGAGCCGGCGAAGTTCTTCGAGGTCAACGTCACCGGAGGACTCAACCTGCTGGACGCGATGCGCGCCGCCGGCGTGCGCCGTCTCGTCTTTTCGTCGACCGCGGCGGTCTACGGCGAGCCAGAAGAGATTCCGATCCGCGAGGACGCGCCGCTGCGGCCGGTGAATGCCTATGGCGCCTCGAAGCTGGCGTTCGAGCGGGCGCTGCCGTGGTACGCGTCGGCCTATGGCCTGCGCCACGTTTCTCTCCGTTACTTCAATGCCTGCGGGGCGACGGTGGAGCGGGGCGAGCACCACGTGCCGGAGACCCACCTGATCGCGATCCTGCTGGAGGTCGCGCTCGGCCTGCGCCCCGAGATCCGGCTATTCGGCAGCGACTACGACACGCCGGACGGCACCTGCATCCGCGACTACGTGCACGTCGGCGACATCGCGGACGCGCACCTGCTGGCCCTCGACCGCATCGACCGGATCGAATCGGGAGCTTTCAATCTCGGCAACGGGGCCGGCTTTTCCAACCGGGAGGTGGTGGAGGCGGCGCGCCGCGTCACCGGCCACCCCATTCCCGCGGTCGCAACCGAACGGAGGGCCGGAGATCCGGCGCGGTTGGTGGCGAGCGCCGACCAGGCGCGCGAGGTGCTCGACTGGTCGCCGCGCTACCGGACGCTCGACGAGATGATCGCGACCGCCTGGGCGTGGCGGGAGGATCGGTTGCACCCGTACGCCGGCTGACGCCCCGGCCGTCTACAGCCAGGCGAACTTGATGGCGAAGAGCAGCGCCACCGCGATGAGCGTCGGCGAGCACTCGTGCCGGCGGCCCGCCATCACCTTGATCAGCACGTAGGTCAGGAAGCCGAGCCCGATGCCGTCGGCGATGGAGAACGTCAACGGGATGGCGATGACGGTCATGATCGCGGCCGCGGACTCGGTGACGTCGCTCCAGTCGATGTCCACGAGCGGGCGCGCCATCAGGCACGCCACGTAGAGGATCGCCGCCGCCGTCGCGTAGGGCGGGATCGATCCGGCCAGCGGCGCGAAGAACAGGCAGGCGAGGAACAGCAGGGACACGACGACCGCGGTCAGCCCCGTTCTCCCACCCGCGCTGGCCCCGGCGGCGCTCTCGATGTAGCTCGTCACCGGCGACGTGCCGAGCAGGGCACCCCCCACCGTGCCCGTGGAGTCGGCGATCAGCGCCGGCTGCATGCGCGGAAGCTGTCCGCGGTTGTCCAGAAGCCGGGCCTGGTGCGCAACGCCGATCAGCGTGCCCGTGGTGTCGAACAGATCGACGATCAGGAAGGTGAGAATCACCGCGACCATGCCCGCCTGCAGCGCGCCGGCGATGTCGAGGGCCAGCAGCGTCGGCGTCGGGTCCGGCGGCAGCGAGGCGATGCCCTGCCACTCGGAGACGCCCAGGACGAGGCCAGCGACGGCGACGCCCAGCATGCCGATGAGCGCGGCCCCCGGCACCCGTCGCGCTGCAAGGGCCACGATGGCGCAGAAGCCGAGCAGGGACAGCACCGGCCCCGGCGCCAACAGCTCGCCGGCGGTGACCAGTGTCGCCTCGCTGGCCTGGATGATGCCGGCGTTGCGCAGCGCGATGATGCCCAGGAACAGCCCGATTCCGGCCGCGATGGCCAGCTTCAGGCCCTGCGGGATCGCCTCGATGATCCAGCGTCGCACCGGCAGCACGCTCAGGACGAGGAAGAGCACGCCGGCGACGAAGACCGTGCCGAGCGCCACCTCCCAAGAGTGACCCATGCCGAGCACCACGCCGTAGGCAAAGAACGCGTTGAGCCCCATCCCCGGCGCCAGCGCGATCGGATAGTTGGCGTACAACCCCATGACCAGCGTGCTGAACGCCGCCGCGAGACACGTGGCGACGAACACCGCGTCGAACGGCATGCCCGCGTCCGAGAGGATCTGCGGGTTGACGAAGGCGATGTAGGCCATCGTCAGGAACGTCGTCGCGCCCGCCGTCACCTCCGTCCGCACGTCGGTGCCGCGCTCCGCCAGTCCGAAGAAGCGTTCGAGAGTTGCAGTCATTGGTTCCTCTCGTGGATTCCGATGTTCTCGCGGTGCCACGCGCATCCGCCGTACCCGCCCGCGTCGGCCTCCTGCGCGCCGCGCGGCCGGTTCCGGTTGCTCTGCCGAAGAGTCGCGCGTCCGGACTCACCCGGAGCAGATCGGGGGCGCGTGGTACTCCAGACCCAGCAGTCGGAAGTAGCTGCCACCCAGGGCGATGTTCCGGAAGGCGTCGTCGTCCAGGTGGCGGTGGATGCGGCCCGTGACCTCCAGCTCCTCCCGATAGACGTCCAGGTCCTTGTCGCGCGACGCCAGGAAGTCCGTGCCCGGGAGGATCCGCTCCGAGAACGCGTTCAGGAACGGCACGTACGCCGCCCGACCCTCCGGCGTCGAGAAGTAGGCATCGTCGATCACCCGCCACGCGATGTCCAGCATCAGGTTGGGATGGCGCTCCAGCATCGACGTCATCAGGGCGATGTGGCGATGCGGGTCCATGGTGGTCAGCTCCCGCGACAGCCCCATGTGGACCCATACGATCGCGTTGTCGGGATACTGGCGCAGCACCGCCTCCATCAGCGGAAGGTAGCGGGTCGGCTCGTCGTCGCTTCCGAGATCCGAGTGGATCGCGAGCGGGATGCCGCGCTCGCGCAGCGCTTCCATGAAGCCGGTCCACCCGGCGATGGCTTCCATGGGGACCGGCTCGTGGCCGTTGTCGTACAGCGCCTGCTTGACCAGGTTGACCTCGCCCATCCAGCGGAAGAGGCCCGGGTACTCGGCGTCGAAGAGCTCCATCCCGGCAAGAATCGAGTCGGGATCCGCCAGGTCCGGGAACGTCATGGCGAGCGTCAGGTGCAGGCTGTCCGGCGTCTTCGTGACGACATTGGCGGCGTTGACGAAGTCGTTCTTCAGCGTCGGCGTCACCGGCGTGCCGGGGCAGTCCAGGTAGTAGGTGCAGGAGGACGACGCCGGCAGCATCTGGCCGATGCCGTAGACGTTGGCGAACAGAACCCCGGTAGCCTCGAAGTACCCCAGAATCTCCTCGAACGGGACGGCGGGCCCGCCGAACGGCCGGAAGTGGACGTGGGTGTCGACAACCGCGGTGTGGGGCTGTGCGGACCGGTCGTAGCAGGGCGGGTTCTCAGTCCGAAAGGAGTCGAGCGTCAACTCGGCCGCATTGGCTGGAGCTCCGGGCTGTACAAGTTCACGCGCGCCGGACGCGAGGGTGATGGTTCCCGGCGACGGGCCTGCAATACCGACGCCGACCGAGGCAAGGAGGACAGACGCCACGAGCGGCAGGCAACGCGTGAACTGCCGACGGTTGGTCCGGTCAAGACGCATCGGGCACCCGTGTCCGCTTCACCCACGCAGAATAGCGTGTTTGCGGCCTCGATCGCCATAACGCCGGCGCGCCGGCCCACCATCCCAACCTCTGGGCTGCGCACGACCGCGTAGGTTCACCCATCCGCCAAGCCCGCAGCGAGCATATGACACTTGTCATGTCCTTTCTGTGACGTTTCGCACTAGCGGGGTGATCGGCCTCGTCTGTAGCATCTGCACAACATGCAGGCCGGTCGCACAGACAGTAGAGGCGTGCCGGACGGGCCTGGAGTCGTGACGGATGAACGGCATGGAGGTACAGAAATGGCAATCCACGGGACTGGAAGGGGTCGTTCCTTGCTTGTGGCGGCCGCAGTCGCCGCAGCGGTCGGGTCCGGTTGCGCCACGATGAACAAGGGCTTCGAGCAGAGGGTGTCCGTGGCGTCGGATCCTCCGGGAGCGGCGGTCTCCGTCGACGGCGCACCTGCGGGCGAAACGCCCGTGACGGTTTCTCTGGGAAACCGCTGGTGGGGCCAGGGCGGCCGCGAGGCAGTGATTCGGTTGGAGAAGGATGGTTTCCGCACGTCAGAGATTCGGGTAGAGCCGCAAGTCAGCAGCTGGGTCTGGGGGAACCTCGTGCTGGCGGCGGTCTCGGGAGCCCTTGCGGCTGCGTACTCGAACGATGCCCGTGACTGGTCTCCCGGGAAGGTGGCCGCCGGCACGCTGCTCTGGACTGTCGGTGTCGATCTGGTGGGCGGCGCCGGTTTCCGCCTGCCCGGTGCGGTTCGGCCCACGCTTGCGCCGTCACGGTTCCCGGTTGGCGAAGGAGTTCGCTAGTTGGGAAGCTCGAGTCGCGGTTCGACGACGGCGTCGGCTGGAGGGCACACCAATGCGTGACTACGGAGAGTTGGCGCCTCGGTTCGACCTCGACGACGCGGAAATCAGGTGATGGCCGGTAGCCTCGGCGATGCGGTCGGCGGAGCAATCTTCGCGCTACACCGGCGCCTACTGCCGGCGACGACCCGCGTGGGCCTGATGCCGTACCTGTGGCTGTTCTGGCTGATCGGCTTTTTCCTGAAGTGGTTCTTCGTTCCGCTCGAGCCTGTCGAGTTCACGCTCGCGCTGCTCACCATGCCGGTATTCCTGGTGCTCTACTTCAACGGATACCGGGGCTCCGGCCAACGCATCCTGCTCAGTATCGTGGGTATTCTGCTCATCGCGATCGTGTGGACGCCGGTGAATGTGGGAGCAACGAGCTTCTTCGTCTACGCTGCTGCGTTCGTCGGTCGGGCGGCTCGACCGCCGCGCGCCTACCTCTGGCTCGCGGGCATCGTGCTGCTCGTGGTCGTAGAGTGGCTGGTGTTCGACCTCGTCAACCTCGTTCCGTGGTTCGGTGGTGCACTCTCGCTGCTGGTCGGCTCGGCGGGTATCCACTCTGGTGAGCTCGAACGTCAGGACGCAGTGCTGAAGCTGTCGCAGGCCGAGGTGCGCCGGCTCGCGGTCGTCGCGGAACGGGAACGGATTGCACGCGACCTGCATGATCTTCTCGGTCACACGCTTTCTCTAATCACCATCAAGGCGGAGCTGGCCGCGAAGCTTATGGCACGTGGGGATCACCGCGCCGAGCAGGAGATTCGTGACGTTGAGAACATCTCCCGCGATGCGCTGCGAGAAGTACGTGAGGCGGTGGTCGGATTTCGGCGGGCGGACCTGGACAGCGAACTGGCGAGCGCGAGGCTGGCTTGTGCGGCGCGCGGTATCGAGCTCACGGTAGACAGGCCGAACCTCGATCTATCGTCGCATTGCGGGGAGGTGCTGGCGATGTGCTTGCGCGAGGCGATCACGAACGTCGTTCGCCATTCCGCCGCGCGCCGGTGCCGCGCAAGTCTGGTTCGCGAGGGTCGGTGGATACGCCTTGCTGTCGAGGACGACGGGCGAGGCGGCACGATCCGCGCGGGTGCCGGCTTGGCCGGTCTGCGCGAACGGGTCGAGTGGGCGGGAGGCCGGGTGACGGTAACGGCAGCCCGTGGCGTGACCCTCACGGTTCGCATCCCGGCCGACCCGAAGCATCCGACCGCCGGGCTGCCGACGACGCGGGAGGCAAACGCGTGATCCGGGTGCTGGTAGCTGAAGATCAGGCGATGGTGCTGGGGGCGTTGTCGGCGCTGCTCGACCTCGAGGACGATATCGAGGTCGTTGCCCGGGCACAGGACGGGGCCGAGGCCCTGCGGCTGGCCGAACGACTGCAGCCGGATCTGGTGATCGCAGACATCGAGATGCCGCAGTTGACCGGGATCGAGCTCGCGGCGCGGCTGGTCGAGCGGGGCATGAAGGTGGTCATCGTCACGACCTTCGCCCGCCCCGGTTATCTGCGCCGGGCGTTGGACGCGGGCGTCAGCGGCTACCTGCTCAAGGACGCGCCCGCCGAGGAGCTCGCGCGGACGGTACGCGAGGTGCTGGCCGGCGGTCGAGCCGTCTCACCGGAAGTGGCTGCCGAGGCATGGTTCGAGACCGATCCGCTCACCGACCGCGAGCGTCAGGTGCTGCGCCTGGCTGGCGAGGGCATGTCAGGCGCCGGAATCGCGGCGATCCTTCATTTGTCGGAGGGGACCGTCCGGAACTACCTGTCCGAAGCGATCAGCAAGCTCGGAGCGCGCAACCGCGTTGAAGCCGCTCGCATCGCCCGTCGAAACGGGTGGCTGTGATGGGCCACGGGGCTCCCGTGTGTCGCCTCGCTGCCCTGCGGTGGTCAACTACCCGTCAACTGCGGTAAGGATCGTATTTTCAATAGTTTACATGCACAAAGCGTGCGCTCCGACGGTTACCTGTCAACTACCGGTTGGCAGGACGCCGGCCCAGAACGGGACGTACTTTCGCAGCCTCGGGGAAGCGTTTTCGTCGAACGGCTTGATCGCGCCCGCGGCCACGGCCTCGCGGATGTACCGCGAGACCGTCGCCTTGTTGTTCGTCTTGACGCCGAACCGCTCCCGCAGCGAGGTGTTGGTCAGGAAGTCGCGCGTCACGTACTTCAGGCAGGCGTGCAGGTAGCAGGCCCGAACTCGTTCCCTGCTGTGCATGTCGGTCAGAGGCGTGCGAGCGAACAGGACCACGCGGGTGGAGCCGGGGGGCACCTCGAAGAGCGGAGCAGGGAGCTGGTAACGTTCCACCTGTTCCACGACCTTGTCGATTCCGCCGCCTCGTTCCTCGCAGATGTCGAACCGGCGCATGAGCGACGTGAGCGCCTCGTTCCGCGAAGCCGGTGGGCTGTCGAGGAAGCGCCGAGTGTCCACCAGCGGCTCACCGGGGTTCGTGATCTCGATGCGCCCGTCGAAGATCTCCACCATCGGCCCAGCCCCGGTCACGGAGAAGTCCTGGTGCAGCAGCGCGTTGGCGACCAACTCCCGCACCGCCGGCGCGGGGAATTCCGGTATGGTTCGCCGAAGTGCCTGCCCGATGACCTCGTGCGTGGGCAGCTTGGCGTTGACGTAGTCGATCAGCCCCTCGAAGCCGGAGGCGTAGCCCTTGGTGTGCTCACGCTCTCCCAGGCCCTCGGTGCGTCCCTTGCCGCGGTACTCGATGACGCGTACTGACTTCCGCTTCAACCGCGGAAAGTCGCCGAGATTCCTGGCAAACAGGATGGCGCCCAGGTTCGTGACGTCGAAGCCGCCCGCCTCGCAAGGCGCGACAAGACGATCCCGCTGCAGGGCGTCGAGAATGGCGGCGCGGCCGTCAGGGAGCGGTACGCCGAGAAGGTGGAAATACGCCGGGTAGTCGAGCTGGAGCAGGATCTCCTCGTCCCTGACACGTTGCGCCGCAACGCTGTCCTCGAAGCGCACCTGATCGAAGATGCGCCAGAGCGCCCGTTCCTCGGGAAAGTCCTTGAGCTTCTTCTTGTAGCTTCCGACGCGGATGTACTCGTGGCCCGCGAACCGCACCGGATGGCGTGCGGCCCGGGCGATCTCCGCCAGAATGACGGGTCCCGCCTCGGTGTCCAGACGGAGAAAACGAAAATCGATCTTCGGATCGAGCAGGCGCAGGAGCCAGCTCTCCAGCGCCTCGTTGCCCTTCTTCGCAACCGTGGGATCAAAGGCCGTTCCCACGATGGCGTAGTCCGAATCTCGGACGCCCCAGACCAGATAGGCGGCAGCCTTCCCGACCAGCGCCGCGGAGTTGGCGAGCGCAGAGAGGTACTCACCGATTTCCTGCGGGTCGCCGTAATTCTGCTTGAACTCCAGCCATTCGGTCTCGCCGGGCAGGGCGCGGAGCTCGTGGAGCAGTCCGTTGAGGTACGCGGATGAGCGCTGACCGTTCACGTCTCGGTTCCTTCCGCCTCGGCGGTCCCGCCCGGTGTTGCCTCACGCGCCGGCGTGTCTGATGAGTCTGGTGACGACCCGGCGTCGCGCGCAAGTAGCGCAACAGGTCCCTGGATACGTCGACGTTCGACGCTATGCGAAAAACTCCAATAACGGTGCCGGCTAGTGCAATTTTGGCGCGAAAAGTCAATAGTGGCGCCCGAGCAAGAGCGAGGATCTCGCGCCAGCGGCCGCCGGTTCGCGCCGGCGAGTCTCACACCTCCGACAGGTGCGCGATGGCCCCGGTGCTGTCGCCGATCGACTCGGCCGGCACGCCCATGTGGTGCAGCATCGTCAGCAGCAGGTTGGCCATCGGCGTCTCGTCCGGGTAGGTGACGTGGCGTCCGGGCGTGAGGCGGCCGCCGCCGCGGCCGGCCAGCAGCGTCGGCAGGTCGTGGTGATCGTGCCGGTTGCCGTCCGAGATGCCCCCGCCGTAGACGATCATCGCGTGGTCGAGCAGCGACCCGTCGCCGTCCGCGGCGGTGCGCAGCTTCTCGACGAAGTAGGCGAACTGTTCGACGTGGAAGCGGTTGATCTGCGTCACCTTCTCGATCTTCACCGGGTCGCCGCGGTGGTGGGTCAGGCCGTGGTGGGCCTCCGAGATGTCGATCTCGCGATAGACGCGGTTGCTCAGCTCGATGGCATACATCAGGGTGATGACACGGGTCAGGTCCGCCGCGAGGGCGACCGTCATCAGGTCGAACATCAGGCGGACGTGCTGGATGAAGTCGCCGGGGAGGCCGGACGCGGGCCGGTCGAGGTCCGGAGGCGCCAGGTCGGCGTCCCGTTCGCTGCTCGCGATGCGGCGCTCGATCTCGCGCACCGAGAACAGGTACTCGTCCAGCTTGCGCCGATCGGTCGGGCCCAGCGTCCCGCTCAGGCGGCGGGCGTCCCCCAGCACGACGTCGAGCACGCTGCGGTCGTAGCGCCGCTGCCGGGCGCGGACCGCCGGGTCCCGTTCGACGTCCTCCGCGCCGAACAGGCGCTCGAAGGCGGCCCGCGGGCTCGCTTCGAGCGGCATCGGCGACGAGGGGGTCCGCCACGAGATGCTGTTGCTGTAGGCGCAGCTATAGCCGCTGTCGCAATTGCCGCCGAGCAGACCCGGCTCGCAGCCCAGCTCGAGAGACCCGAAGCGCGTCTCGCCGCCGACGTGCGCCGCCGCGATCTGGTCGGCCGAGACCCCCGCCTGGATGTCGGCGCCGTAGGTCTTCCTCGGGTGGACGCCGGTGAGATAGCTCGCCCCTGCGCGTGCATGGTCGCCGGGACCGTCGCCGAGCGCGCGGCCGCCATTGTGCGTAAGCCCGCTCAGTACCGAGATGTCGCTCCGGAAGGGAGTCATCGGCTCCAGCACGCGGGGCAGCGCGACGGGCAGTGGAGCGATGGGACTGGCGGTTTCCGGGGTCCACTCCGGCATGACGATGCCGTTCGGTACGTAGACGAAGACCATCCGATTCGGCGCCGCGGCGGCGTGCGCGGTGCGGGCGAACGCCGGCACCATGGCGTCGAGGAACGGCAGCGCCAGCGTGGCGCCGACGCCTCGGAGGACGGTCCGTCGCGGAAGGGATCGTTGCATGGTCATGTTCGCGTCCTTGCTCGTCCCGCTCTACGGCGCCGACTCTCGGCGTGCACGCGTCTCGGCGCGCCGCATGCGGAACGGCGCGCTCTCGACGACGCCGGTGACGAACGCCGACCAGCGGCCGCCGTTCTCGCGGGCCGTGTCGACGATCGCCGCCAGCGCCTCGGCGTCGTAGTGCTCCAGCCCGCGGCCGAGGGCGTAGGTCAGCAGCTTCTCGCTCAGGTTGCGCCGAAACGCGTCCGCGCGGTCGCGCAGCACCTGCTTCAACTCGGCCGGCCCGCGGAACGTCGTACCGTCGGGCAGCACGCCGGTATCGTCGATTGGAGCGTCGCCCTCGTGCGTCCGCCAGGCGCCGGCCGCGTCGTACTTCTCCAGGCCGAAGCCGATCGGATCGATCTGGTTGTGGCACACCGCGCAGCTCGGGTTGGTGCGATGCGCCTCCATCTGCTCTCGGAGCGTAGCGCCGCCACTGGCGGCGCCGTCGGCTTCCAGCGCCGGGACGTCCGCGGGCGGCTCCGGCGGCGGCGCCCCGAGCAGGTTCTCGAGCACCCACTTGCCTCGTAACACCGGCGACGTGCGCGTCGGATAGGAAGAGACGGTCAGGACGCTCGCGTGCGACAGCAGGCCGCTACGCTGTCGTCCGTCGAGAGCGACCCGCTGGAAAGCCTCGCCGTCGATCCCGGGTATTCCGTAGTGGCGGGCAAGCGGGCCATTGACGAAAGTGAACGGCGCGTCGAGCAGGTCGAGCACGCTGCGGTCCTCGCGCACGATTGTCTGCAGAAACAACTCGGTCTCGATGCGCATGGCGTCGCGCAGCTCGTCGTCGACGGTCGGGAACCGCGCCGGGTCCGGCTTGGCGCGGTCGAGCGCGCGCAACTGCAGCCACTGCGCCGCGAAGTCGGTGACGAGCGTGCGGGCCTTCGGGTCCGCCAGCATGCGCAGCGTCTCGGCCCGCAGCACGGCCGGGTCGCTGAGCCGTCCCGCATCGGCGAGCCGGAAGAGCCGCTCGTCCGGCATGTCGGCCCAGAGGAAGTACGACAGCCGCGAAGCCAGCTCGTGGTCGTCGAGCGCTCGCACGTCCTCACCGGCCGCCGGGTCGCGCTCGATGCGGAACAGGAAGTTGGGGGAGAGCAGCACTGCCTGCAGAGCGAGCCGGATACCCTCCTCGAACGAATCGCCCGCCGCCCGTGCCTGCCGCACCAGGCCGAGCAGCGGGTCGACGTCGGCCGCGGTCACCGGCCGGCGGTACGCGCGGCGGGCCAGGTTCGTCACCACCTCGCGGGCGCAGCCCTCGTCGTGCTTACCCGGCCGGGGCCGGCAGACCAAGATGCGGTCGTAGCTCGCGGGCGGGGCCTGGCTCGGGTTGAAGGGGCCGACGATGTCGACGTAATCGACGTACAGGACCCGCCGGCCGTCGTCCATCACGTTGTCGCGCGGGTCGTCGATGTCGGCGACGTGCGGATAGGAGATGCGGAAGTCGCGCACCCCGGCCGTCACCGGCACGCGCGTGACGAACTCCCCGCGCTCGTACCCGAAGGCGTTGCTCCCCTCGATGAGCTCCTCGCGAAACACCTGCCCGTCGAGCGTCGCGACCACCGGCACCGGCGGCTGGCTCTGCCGGGCGTCTTCGATGAAGCGGGCCAGCCGTTCCTCGGCGGTCATGCGTGCTTCGAGCGCCCGGTCGCGCCGGTCGTGCTCCTCCGCCTCGATCGCTCCGCGGGCGATGAGCTGCCGCCGGCTGTAACGGTAGTTGGCGGCGCGGAAGCGAAGCTCGTACTCGGCGTCCCACGGAAACAGGTGCGAGCCGTACAGGGCGCCCCGCATCGAGTAGGGCAGGATGTTCGCGCCGGTCAGGTCGTTGCCGGCGTCGTGCGAGCGCCTGCCCATGTAGCGGGCGAGCAGGGTCGGCTCGGCGGGCACCGGCTCGCCGAAGATGGCGACGCGCGAGAGCCGCTTCGCCGCCGCGACGTATTTCTCCATCAGCAGCGGCGACACCGACAGCACATCGCCGATGTTGTCGAAGCCGTAGCCGGAATCGTCGATCGGGAACTCGTCGGCCGGGCTGCCGTGGACGCCAAGCAGGCTGCGGACCGTGTTGTCGTACTCGACCCGGTTGAGCCGGCGCGCGGTCACGCGACCCGGATCGGCCGTCCTGCGGTAGCCTGCGTCGGCCAGGTACGCTTCGATGGACGCGCTCAGGCGTGCGATCGCGTCGTCAGCCGGTCGGGGGCGTCCCGGGGGCGGCATCTGCCCGGCATTCAGCCTTCCCAGCACCCGGGTCCACGTATCGATCTGCGGCTCGACGGCGGCACCGGCGGTATCCCGCTCTCTGGAAGCCGCCTGCGGGTCGAGCGTAGCGGCGAGCCGTTCCAGATTGAGGTTCACCGTGCTCAAGCGGTTGCCGTGGCAGACGACGCAGTGCTCGGCGAAGAACGGCGCGGCTTCGGCGTGCAGCGCGTCGGCCGGGGATGCGCTCGCCGCTTCGGGTGCCTGTGCGGCGGCCGTGCCCGGAACCGTCGTCGCTGCCAGGGCGAGCAACAGGCAAGCGCCGCCCAGCCGCCGACGGGTGGAACCGAGACCGAGGCGCGCGCGGAAAGTCTCCCACATGGTGCGGATCATTATGGCACCCATGTCGACCTGCGGATGGGCGAGTTCATCGAGCGGACGCTCATGACGTAACGAGTAGGGCCGTCGTGTTATTCTGTATTCCAGATTCTGGAATATGGAACGCCGATGAGTCCGTCTGCGCTGCTCTCCCAAGACGTCGTGGTGCTTGCGAAGTTGCTGAGCTATGCCGACCACCGGCCACCCTTGGTGCGGATGGCTGCGGACCTGCTCCTTAGCGGGTCCCAGGTACACGCTGCCCTGAACAGGCTGGCAGCCGCACGGTTGGTCTTCAAGGACGCCCGCAGCAGCCGGCCCAACCGGAGCGCGGCAGAGGAGTTCTTCGTGCACGGCGTTAAGTACATGTTTCCGGCAGTCCGAGGCGGTGTCACCCGGGGAATGCTCACTTCATACGCAGCCCCGCCCTTGGACCGTCAGATCTCGGGTGGCCCCGATCTCCCGCCCGTCTGGCCGTTCGCGATGGGGAAGCACAGAGGCGTCTCCATCGAGCCCCTATACAAGACTGTACCCCTGGCAGCGCGCGCGGACCCGAACCTCTACGAGCTGCTGGCCCTGCTGGACGCCTTGCGGGACGGTCGCGCTCGGGAGAGGAGCCTTGCTGAGCGTGAGATCGTAAAGCGGGCAAGAGAACGTCCTCATGCAAGATGATCCCAACCTCCAGTTGCTGCAGGCGGCGGCCCAGGCTCTGGAGCCAATGCTCGGAGAGGTGGTGTTCGTAGGCGGATGTGTTACAGGACTGTTGATCACGGATCCTGCGGTCGCTGGTGTACGACCGACGACGGACGTCGACGTGATCGCCGAGGTGTATTCGTACGCCCAGTACGATGAGCTGTCCGACCGGCTCCGAGAGCTTGAACTGGTTCAGGACGCTCGCGAGGGTGCGCCGACTTGCCGGTGGCGTCAAGGAAACCTGACGATAGACGTAATGCCGATTGACGAGGAAGTCCTGGGGTTCGCCAACCGCTGGTATCTGCCGGCCATGGAATCGTCTGAGAACATCGAACTGGCCGGGTTGACTCTTCGCCGCATCACCCCTGTCTACTTCATTGCAACCAAGCTGGAGGCTTTTCACGGACGCGGGGCCGGTGACTATCTCACCAGTCATGACCTCGAAGACATCATCACGGTTGTCGACGGACGAGAAGAGCTGGTTGCCGATGTGCGAAACGCGCCGGAGGACGTGCGCGGCTACATCCAGAACGAGTGTGGGGCACTGCTCCGCTCGGAGGACTTCCTCAACGCCATGCCTGGACTCGTCCAGGAGGGCGTTCGTCTCCCTGTGCTGCGGGAACGACTCGATGCGTTGGCGTCTCGGGCGTGATCGGCGGGTTTCCCGCCGTTGCTCTCAGCCGGAACGAGCGTACGACGCCTCCGCCTCTCGCACGCGGACGCAGGCCCGCTGCCGGCGGCGCACGATGCGCGCCACGGCCGCCGTGCGTTCGTCACGGGTCACGCTGAGTCGCACACCGGCCACGGCCTCGCACACATCGTCTGGCGTGAGTCCCCCGAGGACGTTGGAGGAGGCGAGACGCCGCGGCGCCGTTCGGGGACGCAAGGCGCGGAACTCTGCCCGCGGAGTGCCGGACCCGTCCGGATCCTGCAGCAGCCAGAGCTCCGGCACCCCCAGGTCGGCGTAGCGCTCGATCTTGCTCTCGTCGGCGCTCGTGATCTCGACCTCTACCACGAGATCGGGTGCGTTCGCGTCGAAGAACGCATCGGCCGCCTCTTTTCCCTCCGCGAGTACGGCGCGGTAGGCCCTGGCCTGCTCACCGACGTAGAACGCGCAGTCCGGCTCCATGCCCGTACCAGGGGGAGCAGTTGGTTCCCGAAGCCGCGCCGCAAGGAGCCCTTTCACCGCACCTGTGAGCGCGCTTGCCGCGACATCCACCACATGGTCGAGGGTCCGGGCAAGCTCCTCGTGGAGCCGCGACGGGGCCATCAGCGTGATGAGGCCGCGCACGGGATCGAGGTAGACGCGCCGGAACGACCGGTTCCAGTCGATGGAGGCCAGCTCGACCACGGTCTGCGGGTCGGCGTGCAGGACGTGGATGGTGGACCCGAGGGGCCCGGTGTGCATCGTGGCCTGACGCTCGGTCTCGGCGCGGGAGCCGTCCTTGGCCACGATGTTCACGATAGCACGCCGCACCGGTCGCCACCCGGCGGCGTGCTGCCGATGAACGCCACCAGGACGATGAAGCAGTGCGCGGGCGGGGCGCCGAGGCCCCGCCCGCCGTGGTCACTGCTGGCCGTCGTTGCCGGTGTCCTCCTCCATCAGGTAGTCCCAGTGCCGTGCGGCTTGGGCCAGGATGGGCGCGAGGTCTCCGGCGAGCAGGTATCCGTCGCCCACCAGTGCAAGGGCGGCCTCCGTTACCCGGCCGAGGTATTCGGCGCGGCTGCCGTAGCGTTCCTGAATCGACGAGCGCGGGTCGCCGGTGCGGCGGCGGTCATCGACCGTCCGCGGGAACGGGACGTAGGAGCCCTGCATGCTCGACAGCACGTCGGTCGGCCCCGCCTCGGCATGGAACAGGTTCCAGCCGGTGTACGTGGCCAGCGGCACGGCGACCTCAGGCATCATCAGGCCGCCGGTCTCGTTACCGTCGGCGTCGACGCTCGGCACGAGGATCGGGAACGCCGAGAGCACCTCCGGGGGCTGCTCCGAGGCGATGCCGCGGGTCCGGAACTCCGGCCCGTAGACGGCCCGGTAGGCGAGGTGCGGCACGGCAGGTTGTCCGACGCCCGGCAGCTCGGGGAAGCCCAGGTTCTCGGGCAGCACGAGATCGTCGTCCGCGATGCGCGGGAAGACGCTGGACGGCGGGGCCGCCGAGTCGTCGTCGACCCAGCGATCCATGGCCAGCAGCAGCGGCCGCAGGAACCAGGAGTAGTCGTTCGGGTTGCTCAGCTCCTGACCGCTCGTGCGCCGCGGCGGGAAGCGGCCGGGACCGTGCTGGCCGCCGGCGAACGAGTAGATGCGAACGTTGTCGAGCAGCGGCGCGTCCGCCGTCCCGTCGAGGGTGGTGTGGATCAGCGACGCGGCGCGGCCCCAGTACTCGTAGGACGAGTTCGTGTAGAAGACCTTCGGCATGTGTCCGGGCTGGATACCCGCGAGCAGGCCGTCTCGCATGTCCGTCTCCGGGTCGTGCTGCACCACGTCGGTGAACGGGAAGATATCGCTCGGGTAGAGCTTGTTCAGGAACGGGTGGCCGTCGCGCGACGGCTGCGCGAAGCGGTGGTTGAAGCTGCCGCGTCCGCCGCCCGCCACGTGCGACATCACGCCGTCGAACGCCCGCCGGTTCTGTTCGTCGACATTGAATCCGTGGTGCAGGAACGTCCGCAGGAAGCGCCCGCTCTGCGAGACGCCCCAGGCGATGGCATGCTCGATGGCGTCGGCCGGCAGGCCCAGCGCCGGCGTCGCCTCGTACTTCATCTGCGAGATCATGTCGCGGACCGCCGCGGGCCCGAGCCCGACCAGGGCCGGGTCCTTGGCGACGTAGACCACGTCGTAGATCTTGAACGGCTCGAAACCGCCCTCCAGGTAGACCCGGGTCGGATCGTCGACGACCGAGCCGTCGTCGTTGCGCCGGGCGAAGCGCCACTGGTCGCGCGGCACGACGCGCCGCGGCTGGTCGACGCCGTCACGCACCGTCATCACGTTGGCCGGGTCGCCCGGGTCGGCGACCGGATAGGCGATGTGGCTCCGGTCGGCGAGCGAGCGGTCGTATGTGCGCTGGTTGACGATCACCTCGCTGCGGACCAGCCCCGTGAGCGGGTTGCCGTCGTCGGTGGCCACCGGCGTGTGCAGCCGCATCTGACCGTCGCGCACCGGCACGTCGAACTGCCAGCCGAGCCACAGCAGCGAGAAGCCGTTCTGCAGCAGGAACCCGTCGCCCATCTCCTCGGCCGTCTGCGGGTCGCGGCTGCCGGCCGCGTTGTTGAAGTAGCCGAGCATCCCCTTGCCGCCGCGGTTCGACACCTCGTAGAGGACGGTGCCGTTGCCGCGCGCGGCGTCCTTCGGCTTCAGCAGGAAGAAGTTCGAGCGGAACTCCACCATGCCGCGGTCGTTGCGCGGCGCGAAGTCGATGTCGGTGACGATCCGGTTGGCCGGATTCGCCGGGTCGACCTCGAAGTGCACCATGCCGGCCAGCTTCTCGTAGGGCCCTGCGAGGCCATAGGCCATGCCGCCGGCGACGTCGGCGCGGCTCTCGACGTCGACGCGGACCACATCCGCCGAAGCGGTCGCGGCGACGCCGAGCGCAATCACGGACAGGGTCACGAACGTTGCAATGAGGCGATTCATCGGTCCTCCTCGGTCTGGCCGGGAACGCATCCGGTTCACTACCACCAGTTGTAGTCGATGTGGAAATCGTACTGCACGGTCTCGCTGTCGAAGTAGCCGAGCCGGCCGCAGCGGAACCGGAGCTCCCAGTCGAGCATCCGGAACGGGCCGGCGTAGAGTCTCCAGCGCGGCGCGTCGCCCGGCTCGGTGGTGTACTCGATCGTCGCGCCCTCGGTCGGACAGGTCAGCTCCACCGTCGGCGGGTAGTGGAACATGCCGCCGGGCGGATCCGCCTTCGGCGGGGCGGCCGTCTGGTAGACGCCCTCGGGGCGTAAGCGCCGCACCAGGTCGATCTCGGGAATCGCGCCCAGGTCGCCGGTCGTCGCGATCCACTCGTCGAGCGCGGCGCGCATCCGGGCGAGCCGCTCCGTGTGAGCCGGTTCGCCGGCCAGGTTGAGCACTTCGTGCGGGTCGGTCTCGGTGTCGTAGAGCTCTTCCGCCGGCTTCGTCCCCGCCATGAAGTGGCGTTGCGGCCCCACCAGCTCATCTGCCGCCGCCAGCCGCCGCCAGACCTGCATCGTCGGCATCAGGTCCATGTAGGCGATGCGCTGCGCATAGGGCAGTTCGGGGGCGAAGTTCCGGATGTACTTGTAGCGGTGGTCGCGGACCGCGCGGATGCGGTCGTAGGTCTCGTCCATCCGGTCGCGGGTGAAGAACAGGTGCTCGGGCTCGGGCGCCGCGTCCGCGCCCAGGAAGACGCGGCCCTGCATGTGCGCCGGGACCGTAACGCCGGCGAGCGACAGCAGGGTCGGGGCGAAGTCGATGAAGCTGACGAGGTCGCCTCGCACCGTGCCCGGCTCGATGCGGCCCGGCCACCGGACCAGCAGCGGCACGCGCAGTCCGGAGTCGTAGACCCAGCGCTTGCCGCGCGGCAGCCCCCAGCCGTGGTCGCCGTAGAAGAAGACCACCGTGTCGCCGGCCAGCCCGTCGGCCTCGAGCGCGGCGAGAATCTCGCCCGCCTCTGCGTCCATCACGGTGACCAGGTCGTAGTACCGCGCGATGTCCCGGCGGACCTCCGGGACGTCCGGGTAGTACGGCGGCAACGGCGCCGCGGCCGGATCGTGGCGGGCCGCCGGCGTCAACTCCGCGGTCCGCTCGGCGAAACGGTCGTCCGGCATGCGGACCTGGCCCTCGTGCGACGCGCCGAGGTTGAACACCGAGAAGAACGGCTGCCCGGGCGCCCGGTTGCGCCAATGCGCGTGCTCGCCGTTCTGGTCCCAAAGCCCGAGCGGCGCCTCGCGCACCGCGCGGCGGGTCTCGGTCGGCAGCCAGGGCGAGAAGTTGTAGTCGGTCTTGGCGTTGTTGGTCGTGAAGTACCCGGCCGCGCGCAGCCGTTCGGTGAAGCCCTTGACGTGAGGCGGCGGCACGGCGGTGGACCGCATGTGATGCGAGCCGATCGACGTCGGGTACATGCCGGTGATGATCCCCGAACGCGCCGGGGCGCAGACCGGGGTCACCGCGAAGGCGCGCGTGAAGCGGGCGCCCTCGGCGGCCAGCCGGTCCAGGTTCGGCGTGACCGCGTAGGCGTCGCCGTAGCTGCGGTGATGGGGACCGTGGTCCTCGGCGACGATCCAGAGGATGTTCGGCGGCGGCGGGTCGGTACCGGGCGGCGAAGGGGCAGTCGCCAGAGCATCCGGGGCCGGTGCGGTGGTCGCGCCACAGGCGGTGAGCGCGAGCGCCGCCAGCAGGACGCAGGCCCTTCGCATCATCTCTTCCGGCTCGGTGCCGAACGACGGTAGTCGATTATCCGGCGCGGGTCCAATGACGGGCGACGCTCGATTCCGGCTTCGCCACACTGCACGCCGACGTGGCGGTGCTGCTTCCCGGCCTGCTGTAGTCGTTCGAAGGGCGGAACGGCTAAACGGCGGCTTTCGGGTCGGCGTCTACGGTTGCATGCTGCATTCATGGACGGCCCGGATTGCGTTGTGCATCGTGATCGGAGGGCTCGCTTCCGCAGCAGTGCGGGCGCAGGTCGAGCCGCCAGTCGCGGTGGCCGTGCTTCCCTTCGTGAACATCAGCGGTGTCCCGGACGACGACTGGATCGGCGCCGGGATGGCGGAAACCGTGACGGCCGAGTTGCACGGCCGCGCGACGCTGACGCCGATCGGGCGCGAAACGGTCCATGAGGCGGCCCTGGCGGTGGCCGTAGCCGGCGGGACGCCGGATTCCAACGCGGACTTCGTCGAGGTGGGCCGCGCCGTCGGGGCGCGCCTCGTGGCGGGCGGGGGCTACCAGCGCGTCGGCGAACGGATGCGCATCACGGCGAGGCTGGTCGACGTGCGGAACGGCGCGGCCGTCGGCGCGACGGTGGTGGACGGGCCCGTCGCCGAGCTGTTCGCGCTTCAAGATCGCGTAGCGGCCGAATTGCTCGCCTTTGCGGACGCGAACAACGGACAGGGTTTTGCTGCGGAACCGGTAGCGCCACGGCCTGCAGAAGCGGCTGCATCTCCATCCGCCGGCGTGGCCGGCTTCGAGACCGCGCGTGTAGCCCCCGGGTTCATCGACGGACCGCCGCCGCCGCTCCCGCCGGACGTCATCCGCCGCGACGAGGCGCGGCGGGCGACGATCCGCGCCGTCGAGGTGGACGACCCGGTCCGTCTCGACGGCCAGCTCGACGAGCGCGTCTACTACACCGTGCCGGCCATCACCGGCTTCATCCAGCAGGCCCCCGACGAGGGCGCGCCCGCCACCGAGAAGACCGAAGCGTGGATCCTGTTCGACGCGGACAACATCTACGTCGGCGCCCGCATCTGGGACTCGGCGCCGCCGACCCAGTGGGTGGCCAACGAGATGCGCCGCGACACGCGGCAGCTCCGCCAGAACGACACCTTCGCGATCATCCTCGACACCTTCTACGACCGCCGCAACGCGGTGGCGTTCTACACGAATCCCCTCGGCGCGATCGCCGACTTCCAGATCACCAACGAGGGCAATCCGAACAGCGACTGGAACCCGGTCTGGGACGTCCGCACCGGCCGCTTCGAGGGCGGCTGGACGGTGGAGATGGAGATCCCGTTCAAGTCGTTGCGCTACCGCCCGGGACCCTCCCAGGTCTGGGGCGTGCAGCTCCGGCGCAACGTGCGGCGCAAGAACGAGTGGAACTACATCACGCCGTTGCCGATCTCGGCCGGGTCGGGACCGGGCGGGATCTTCCGCGTCTCCGATGCGGCCACGCTGGTCGGACTCGACGCGCCGAGCGGCAGCAAGAACCTCGAGGTCAAGCCGTACGGGATCGGCGGCGTCAGCACCAACCTCGCCGCGTCGCCGCCGATACGCAACGCCGGTGACGGGAACGGCGGCCTCGACGTCAAGTATGGCGTCACCCAGAACCTGACCGCCGACTTCACCCTCAACACCGACTTCGCGCAGGTCGAGGTGGACGAACAGCAGGTCAACCTGACCCGCTTCAACCTGTTCTTCCCCGAGAAGCGGGAGTTCTTCCTGGAGGGCCGCGGCATCTTCGACTTTGCGCGCGGCGGTTTCTTCGGCGGGTTCGGCGGTGCGCTGCGCCGCACCGGCGGCGGCTTCTTCGGCGGCGGCAACGCCCCGACCATCTTCTACAGCCGCCGGATCGGCCTGCAGAACGGAACCGTGGTGCCCATCGTGGGCGGTGGACGGCTCACCGGCAAGATCGGCGCGTTCGACGTCGGCGCCCTGAACATCCAGACCGACGACGAGGTCCTGGCGGGCGCGGAGATGACGAACTTCACCGTGGTACGCCTCAAGCGCGACATCCTGCGCCGCAGCAGCCTCGGCGCGATCTTCACGAACCGGTCGCTGTCGCTCGTGGGCGACGGTTCCAGCCAGTCCTACGGCGCCGACGCGACGTTCTCCTTCTACGAGAACGTCAGCCTGCTGGGGTACATGGCCCGCACCCAGGTTCCGGATCCCACGCGGCGGGGGGACGACCTGAGCTACCAGGGGCGCTTCGACTACGGTGGCGACCGCTACGGCTTTCAGGCCGAGCACCTGCTGGTCGAGAAGAACTTCATCCCGGAGGTCGGCTTCCTCCGGCGCGACAACTTCCGCCGCAGCTACGCGAGGGCGCGGTTCAGCCCCCGTCCGCAGTCGCTGGCCAACATCCGCCAGTTCCGGCTCGAAGGAAGCTACGACTACATCGAGACGGCCGATCTGGGAATCGTGGAGACCCGGCAGTCCCAACTGGGATTCTCGACCGAGCTCGAGAACAGCGACCGGTTCGGCGTGTCGGTGGCGGAGAACTACGAGTTTCTCCACCGCGAGTTCACCCCGGGGCCGGACGACGTGATCTTTCCGGTCGGCGGCTACAGCTTCTTCGACGTCGAGGCCACCTGGTCGCCCGGCACCCAGCGCCGCCTCAACGGGACCTTGGCCGTGCTGGCCGGCGACTACTTCGACGGCAGCATCCGCACGGTCGCCTTCCGTCGCGGACGCATGGAGGTGACCCAGCGGCTCTCGCTGGAGCCGAGCGTCTCGGTCAACTGGATCGACTCTCCGTACGGATCGTTCCGCACGGACCTCATCGTTTCGCGCGTGAACTGGACCTTCACGCCGCGGATGTTCTTCAGCGGGTTGATTCAGTACAACTCGAGCAGCAACACGGTCAGCAACAACCTGCGGCTGCGCTGGGAGTACGCGCCCGGCAGCGAGCTGTTCGTGGTCTACACGGAGGACCGCGAGACCGATCCCCTGCGCCCGGACCGGTTCTCGGAGCTGCGCAATCGCGGCTTCGTGGTCAAGATGAACCGCCTGTTCCGCTTCTGATCCCGCTCGCCCGGGCGCGGCCAGGCAGCGTCCGGGTGAATGTCGGCGCCGCACACCGCCCGCGGCTCGCCCGCCGGCAGGCGGGAATATCACCCTTGCTTTCCCGGTCTGTACTCGGGAACGGCAGCGTCGGGGGAGAGCCATGACGATTCGGCATTTCACGACCTTGACGGAGAGGATCCCGGATACCATGTTGCGGCGCGCCATCGCGGCTGCGCTCGCCAACGGTGTGCCGCGGACCGCGGCGGAGTTCTCGCGCTTTCACGAGGACGTCGTCGACGAGCTCCGCCTCGCAGCCTACCGTCCGCGCGAGCGGGCTGTCTGACGCATCGAGAGTGGGGCGGAAGAATTCTGGCGGCCCGCGAGTGCACTCAGCAGGGAGTCCGAGATGTACCGGATCAGCATGCAGCTCTTCGCAATCGGCGTGATCGCGGCGGTCGCGTTCGGCGTCGCATCGGGGGCGGCAGCCGCGGCGCCGGCCGCGGCGGGTGCCGTCCAGAACCATGAGCGGGCGCTTGCCGGCTCCTGGGTGATCAACGAGGACCTGAGCGACGAGCTGCGGCCGCAGCCGGGCGGGCGCGACGGCGATGGCGGGGGACGTGGCCCCGGCGGCTTCGGTGGTCCGGGTTGGGGACCGGGCGGCGGCTTCGGTGGGCGCGGCGGCTTCGGTGGGCGCGGCGGCTTCGGCGGGCGCGGCGGCGGCTTCGGTGGCGGCGGCGACCCGCAACAGATGGCCCGGATGCGGGCGCACATGCAGGAGGCGATGCGGGATCTGATGACCGCGCCGCGCCGCATGACCATTACGGCGGACGATCGGGAGATCGTCCTGGCCTATGGCGACCGCCGCGTGGTCCGGCTGATTCCCGACGACCGCGAGCATTCCGGGCTCGCCGGCACCAGCGCGCGGGTGACGCGCAAGACGCGCTGGCGCGGCGCGGTGCTGGAAGCCGACATCGAGCTGCAGTCGCGGGTGGAGCTCCGCGTGCGCCAGGCCTACGAGGTACGGCTCACGGAGAGCGGCTACCGGCAGTTGATCGTGACCACGCGCGTCGACGCCGGCCGGCGGGGCCGCGACCGCGAGCTGCGGCGGGTCTACGACATCGAGCTACGGTAGCGACGGCACCGGGGCCCGCGCGACGCGTCACGGTCCGGCGGCAGGCAGCGGGAACAGACCCGCCGCCCCAGCGGTCACTGGTAACGCAATGCCGGACCGCGTAAACCATCGCGCCGGTCGCGGCGTCTTCGACTCCAGGAATATGCCCAGACACCTTGCCGCCTTCCTGCTCGTGGCCGTGGGCGCTGCCAGCGTGCTCGTCTATCAGCGCGTCATGCCCGCCGGAGAGGCAGGCCCGGGACGGCCCGGCGGCGGCGCGCCCGGCGGGTTTCGTCCCGGGGGCGGCCGCGGCGCCTTCGGTGCCCGGCCCATGCGCGTGAATTCGGCCGGCGTCGTGCGGTCGGACATCGCCGAGCAGCTTCAGATCGTCGGCAACCTGACGGGTGCGGCCACCGTGGAGGTGGCCCCCAAGATAAACGGCCGCCTGCGGCAGGTCGAGCTGCGTCTCGGCGATCCGGTGACGCGCGGGCAGGAGGTGGCGCGGGTCGAGGACGACGAGCTCCGCCAGCAGGTGAGCCAGGCCGAAGCGTCGTTCGAGGTCGCCCGCGCGACCGTGCGGCAGCGCGAAGCCGACCTCCTGCTCGCCGAGACCACCCGGGATCGGTCGCAGAGCCTGTTCTCCCGCGCGCTGGTTTCGCGGCAGGAGCTCGATGACGCCGAGGCGCGGTATCAGGCCGCGAACGCCCAGCTCGATCTGGCGCGCGCGCAGTTCGACGAGGCGGGCGCCCGGCTGGAGGAGCTCCGCATCAATCTGGACAACACCGTCATGGTCTCGCCGGTCGACGGGTTCATCGGCCGGCGCTATCTCGATCCGGGCGCGTACGTGACGTCGAACACCGCGGTGGTGTCCGTGGTCGACATCAGCCTGGTACGCCTGGTGGCCAACCTGGTCGAGCGCGATCTGCGGTTGGTGGAGGAGGGCGTACGAGCCCGCATCGAGGTCGATGCGTTTCCGTCGGAGTCGTTCGATGGCCGCGTCGCACGAATAGCTCCCGTCCTGGATCCGGCGACTCGCACCGCGGAGATCGAGATCGAGGTCCCCAACCCGGATTTCCGATTGAAGCCGGGGATGTATGCCCGCGTAAGCCTGGTGGTCGGCAACAAGAGCCAGGCGCTGGTCGTTCCGCGCGAGGCGGTGGTGGTCCGCACCTCGGCGCGCGGCGTGTTCCGGGTCGACTCCGGGGGCGGGGCGCCGACGGCGCAGTTCGTCTCGCTCGTCACCGGACTGGAGGACGAGCTGCACGTCGAGGTGGTGGAGGGCCTGTCGGAAGGGGACCGGGTGGTGACCACCGGCGCGGCCGGCCTGCAGCACGGCGATCCGATTCTGCTGGCTGACGCGGGCGGACCGGGCGGCAGTCCTGGACGAGGCGGACTACCCGGGCCAGGTGGACCGCGTGGACGAGGCGGATCGCCCGGCGTGAACTCGGACAGCGGCGTGGGACCGGGCTCTGCTGCCGCCCGCCGAGCCCCGCCGGGCGCGGTTGCGGAACCGGGCGCCACTCACGGGAACACGGCCGGGCGCCGTGCCGTTGCTGCCGGTCGTCCCGCGTCGCGAGGCTCGGCGAACGAAGCGTCGGGCACCGGAAATGCGGTGCGGGGCAGCGCCGTTCCCGGCGCCGGCAATGCGATGGCCGCGCCGGTTGCCGGGCGCGACGCGATCGGCAGCGCCGGGTCGCCGGCGTCCGGCGCCGCCGCCGGCCGTGTACCGGCTCCCCGCAACACCGTGCTCGAAGCGCTGGGCATCACGCCGTCCGGCACCGCCCGTGAACCGGAGCCGTCGCCCGGCGCCGCCGCGGGGCAGAGGCGGGGCGACACCGCGGGTCGGCCGGGTTCCTCCTCGGCCCCGCAGCGCTGATCGACACCGCGCAACCACCCGTAACGCGGAATCGGCAGGCAACGCCCAGTAGAACCGGAGCCCGTCATGAGCCTTCCCAGAATCGCCGTCCGCCGCCCGGTCACGATGTCGATGATGAGCATCTCCATCGTGCTGATCGGCATCGTGGCGCTGTCGCGCCTGCCGGTCGACCTGATGCCCGACGTGACGTTTCCGAGCCTGACCGTCACGGTCAGCTATCCGGACGTCGGGCCGCTGGAGATGGAGGAGCTCGTCACCCGGCCGCTCGAGCAGACCGTGGCCGCCATCGCGGGACTCGAGGAGGTGGTATCCACCTCCCAGGAGGGGCAGAGCCAGCTTCGGCTGAACTTCGACTGGGGGACCGACCTGAACGAGGCGGCGGACGATCTCCGGTCGCGGATCGATCGCATGCGGGGGAGGCTGCCGGAGGATGCCGAGCCGCCCGTCATCTTCAAGTTCGACGCGGCCAACGCGCCGATCATGTTCCTGGGCCTGGAGGGCGATCTGACGCCGGTGGCCCTGCGCGAGCTGGCCGAGAACGACCTGTCGCCGCGCCTGGAGCGGGTGCCCGGGGTGGCCACGGTGACCGTCCGCGGCGGCCTGCGCCGCCAGATCCGGGTCGAGCTGGCGAAAGACAGGATCACCGCCCTCGATCTTGCCGTGAACGAGGTCATCGACCTGCTCCGGATCGAGAACCAGAACGTGCCGATCGGCGAGCTCGACGACGGCGACATGACCTACCTGCTGCGCAGCCCCGGGCAGTTCGCGAACCTGGAGGACATCCGCAACGTGGTGGTGATGACGCGCGGCGGCGTGCCGGTGTACATGCGCGACATCGCGGAGGTGAGCGACGGGACGGAAGACCAGGAGGAGCTGATCCGCATCAATGGACGCACCGCCGTCCAGATGATGATCAGCAAGCAGTCGGGGCGCAACACCGTGGAGGTCGCGCGGGCCGTGCGCTCCGAGATCGACCGCGTCAACACCGAGATGCCGGCGGTCCGGCTCTCCACCCGGATGGATTCGGCGATCTTCGTCGAGCGCTCGATCAACGCCGTCCGCAACGTCGTGCTGTGGGGCGCGATGCTCGTCGTGGTGGTGCTGTTCGCTTTCCTGCGCAACGTCCGGACGACGCTCATCATCTGCACCGCCATCCCGATCTCGATCATCGGCACGTTCGCGCTGGTCTACTTCGCCGGCTTCACGCTCAACACGCTGACGTTCGGCGGGCTCGCGTTGGGCGTCGGCATGATCGTCGACGCCTCCATCGTCGTGCTCGAGAACACGTTCCGGCACATGGAAGGAGGCAAGGACCGGATCACCGCGAGCGTGGACGGGACCGAGGAGGTCAGCGGGGCCATCGTCGCGTCCACCCTGACGCAGGTGGCGGTGTTCCTGCCGCTGCTGTTCTTGACCGGGGTGTCGAGCATCGTCTTCGGCCAGTTGGCGGTCGTGGTGATGATCGCGCTGGCGATGTCGCTGTTCGTGGCGGTGACGCTGGTGCCGGTGATGACGTCGCGGCTGCTGCGGCTGCCGCCGCCGGCGGACCAGCGGACGGGGGCCTACGGCCGGTTTCTGACGCTGAGCGAGCGTGGCCTCGAGCGCCTCGACGAGATCTACCAGCAGGGCATACATCACGCGCTGGCGCACCGGCCCACCGTGCTCGTGGTCGCGGGCGTTCTCGTCTGGGTGACGGTGATGCTGGCGCCGACCATCCCGATCGAGCTGACTCCCGAGGTGGACGAGGGCGAGGTGCGCATCTCCGCCGAGCTGCCGATCGGAACCCGCTTCGAGCGCACCCGCGACGTGATGCTGGAGCTGGAGAACCGCATTCGGGCGGAAGTGCCCGAGGCGGTCAACATCACCAATCAGGTGGGCGGCGGGCGCGGTCCGTTCGGCGGCGGGTCCAGCCACCGCGGCTCGATGACGGTGACCCTGCTGGACAAGACCGAGCGGGAGCGATCGAGCAACGAGATCGCCATGGCGTTGCGGCGCTCGTTGAACACCATTCCCGGCGCCATCATCCGGGCGCGGGCCTCCGGGGGCAACCGGATGATGACGCGGCTGATGCGCAGCGGCTCCGGCGACGACGCGCGGCTGGCGCTGGAGATCCGCGGCCACGACCTCGACGACGCGCGCCGGGTCTCGGAGCGGGCCATGGCCGTCATGAACACCACCGAGGGGGTCGCGGACGCGGAGATGGCGTCCGAGCAGGGCAGGCCGGAGCTGGCCATTCAGGTCGATCGCGCCAAGGCCGCGCTGCTCGGCCTGCGCGTGTCGCAGGTCGCGGACGCGCTGCGCACCGGGGTGGCCGGCACCGAGGCCGCCTTCTACCGCGAGCGGGGCGACGAGTATCCCATCGTCGTGCGCCTGCGCGAGGAGGACCGGCTGCGGACGATGGACATCAACGACGTCCCGCTGAGTACGCCCGGGGGCATGGTCATCCCGGCGCGCACCGTGATCGCGGTGCGCGCCGAGTCCGGTCCGGAGCAGATCGAGCGCAAGAACCAGGAGCGGATCGTCCGCGTCAACGCGGAGATCGAGACGACGCTGAGCGAGGCGGTCTCGGCCGTCAACGCGCGGATCCCGGAGATGGCGGCGCCGACCGACTTCTCCGTGGGCTTCGGCGCCGAGGTCGAGGAGCAGGCGCGGTCGTTCGGCCAGATGCAACTCGTCCTGATCCTGGCCATGTTCCTCGTCTACGCGGTGATGGCGGCGCAGTTCGAGTCGCTGCGCGACCCGTTCATCATCCTGCTCTCGATCCCGCTGGCCGGCATCGGCATCGTCGCGTCCCTGCTCCTGACCGGAACGCCGTTCAGCCTGCAGGCGTTCATGGGGGTCATCGTGCTGGGCGGGCTCGTCGTCAACAACGCCATCCTGCTCGTCGACTACACGAACATCCTGCGGCGCCGCGACGGCATGCCGCTGCGCGCTGCGGTGGAGCGCGCGGGACGCACCCGGCTGCGTCCGATCCTGATGACCACGTCGACCACGCTGCTCGGCATGGTGCCGATGGCGCTCGGCATCGGCGAGGGCTCCGAGCTGCAGGCGCCGCTCGCCCGCGTCATCATCGGCGGGCTGCTGTCGTCGACGCTGGTGACCCTGGTCGTGGTGCCGGTCGTCTACACCCTTTTCGAGGAGGGGCTGGCGGGTCTGCTGGGCCGGCCGAAGGAGGGCGTGGCGCCGGCCTCGTAGGGAGAACCTGCCGGGGCCGGAGGGCTCTTTGAAGTCTTCTACCGGCCCTTCCCCGGGACATGGGTCGACGTGAGCACGACTCCGTCAGTTGCGGCTCGCGCGACCGGTGCGCCCGGGTGCACGGCTGAGCGTGTGCAAGGCACGGAGGGCCTTCCTGATGTCTGCGGGAACGGCGGCCATGTCGCGAATGATGTCTCGCTCCGCGATCCGCAGGGCGAGTCCGCGGGACTGAAGCCACGTACGAAGATCGCCGAGGACGGCTTTCGCGTCACACCACCGTTCGGGGTCCTTCCACCGAGCGTTCAGGAACTGGTCGGCCCGGTCGAGCGCAGTCTTCAACGCGAGCCTTCTGTCCTCCTGCTGGATGCGCGTCGCTACGGACTGCCGAACGTGCTCGCGCTGGGCGTCCAGAAGCCGATCGAGTTCCGCCACGAACGCCTGCCGCTGCTGTTTCCATACCGTGCCGAGCTGTCGCTCGTCGGCCTGGCGGTCGAGCACGGTCAGGATTGCCGTGCGGTCCAGCAGGTAGTTCTCAATCTCGTTCGCGTCCCACAGCAGAAGCTTGAAGTCGAGCTGGTACGCGTCGGTCTTCGCCCGGCCGGCATGGGTTCGTAGCACGGTGCGGCGCGACGCATCGGTGCGATAGTCCCGGTCTCCGATTGCCAGCATGCGAACGGGTCGTCCCGACGCGATGTCGGGGCTGTTCAGGAGGTCGCGGACCTGCCGGCCCAGATCGAGCACGCCAGCGTCGACCGGACTCCGATACGTGTACAGAAACGTCAGTCCACGCCAGATGTCCTGCTGTTTCTTCTCGCCCCAGTGCTTCCGCGCGAACTGCTGCAGCAGGTTCCTATCGCGCTTGTTCTCGACGAATACCACGGCTCGACTCGTCAGCAGCGGGACGATCTCCATGCGATCCATGGCGCCCAGCTCCTCGAGAAGTCGGAGCTGATCGGGCTCGACGCGCAATGCGGCGACACGGCCGTCCATGCAGATGCGGACGGCTCCCTCGGGCGCCGCGTTCAGAAGCTGGGGCGAATGGGTCGCCAGGATGAACTGCACCCGCTCCTCGCTCCCCAGTCGGGCCAGGATTCGCATGAGCCGGTCCTGCAGTCGGGCGTGCATGTGGGCGTCCGGCTCGTCCAACAATACCGTTCCCGCTCCGGGTGCGAGCACGGACGCCAGGATTTGCAGCGCCTGATGGAAGCCTGAGCCCGCGGTCATGACGTCCCGTTCCCGTGTCAGCACGCGGTCGCGGTACGTGGCGTTCAGGAACCGGTCCACTTCGAGGTCGAATGCCACGGAGACCGAGCTCTCCGGGAACAACTCCTTCAGGAGCTCCTGGAGCGTGCTCCAGCGCCCGCCGGCGTGCTCTCGCAGATCCCACAACAGGTTCCGCACCATTTCGCCATGGCGCTGGAGACGCAGCCGGTCCCGGCGGGCCGGCAGAGTGAGGTACTCCTCGCGCGGGAGAAAGCCCGAGAAGATGGGAATGAGCCGGATCTCCCGTCCGTCGACAGCCTTGCGCCAGTCGCCCGTGACGCTCGGGACGATGCTGAAGCGGTTGTAGAGCATCTGGAGCTGAAAGCCGATCGTCGCCCCGCTGTCGAATTCCGCACGCAACGACAGCGCATTCCACTGTCCCTTGGTGCGCACGCGCCCGTTCGGCCAGAGATCCCCGGGATCGGCCACCGGCAGGACACCGAACTCGTCGGGACTCACGGACCGACGGGCCAGAGCGAGCTGCTTCGGTTCGCGACCGTTGCCGTTCGCCCTGCGGGTCGTCTCCACGCAGTACTGGAACAGGGTGAGCGCGTGCAGGATCGTCGACTTGCCGCTGTTGTTGGCGCCGACCAGCACGGTCACGTCGTCGAGGTCGATGACGGTTTTCTGCTCGAAGCGCTTGAAGCCCTCGATGGTGAAGCGGCGGATCATTCAGATTGCCTTGAGGGTCGTTGGCGCTCCCTCATTCGCGACAGTCGCATCGCACCGCGGATGCGCTCCACGTACTCCGCGCCGGTCTCTGGGAATCCTTTCCATGCGCCCGCGGTACGCTTGGCCAAGCGTATGCGGTCCGCCCTGCTCAGGACGCGCTGCGGCGGAATCAGGACGCGCTGCGGCGGAATCTGCGTGCGCTGCATGAGGTACTCACCATACATCGCCTTGCGGTCATCAACGTTTGGCCCCGCTCCTCCCGGTGGCTGCTGTCGTCAGCACCGGGTGGTGCCGGTCACGTACACCCTGTTTCGAGGCGGGCGTGCAGGGGTCTGCTACGCCGGCCGAAAAGCGGGGATGGCGCCGGCCTCGTAGAAGAGGCCGGGCGCAGTTTGTCGCACGAAGTCGGACGAGCGGGGTGACGGACCTCTGCCGCCCGCCGGCGAAACGTCTACTGCTGCAGCGCGCGCGTCCGGTCGAGCGGCTGCACGGCGAGCGTCCAGGTGAGCGGAACCGACTCGGGGTTGAAGCAGACCTTGTCGTCGCACGCCTGATAGTCGAGGCGGCCGGTCAGCGTCAGGGCGTCGATCTCGGCGAGGCGGGCCGTCGACTCGGGGTCGCCCTCCACCACGATTTCCTGCACGAGCCGGAACGGCCGCTGGTACACCGGCACGCGCTCGTCGAGCGGCTCGAAGTGGTAGATCTCCGACGCCGGATACTCTGCCGCCGGCGCTCGCAGGAAGCTCGGCATGTCCAGGTGCAGGCCGATCACGCGGTAGCCCATCTCGGCGGCGCCCGGCGCGTAGACGTGCATGTTGGCCTTGGGCGCGATGTCCAGCGCGAGGTGGAAGCGGCTGCCGACGGTGATGTCGGGATTGCTCTGCGATGCGGAGATCTCCAGGTGCGCCGTCTCGCCCGAAGAGCCGGAGATGCCCGAGAGCGGCGTGCCGAGCTTCAGCATGATGTTCGCCGCGGTGTTGCGCTCGCGGTAGAACTCCTCGAAGAAGCGCGACGTGACGCGTCCCTCGCGGTCGACCACGAAGGTGCCCGGGAACGGGGTGCCGACGATCATCGGGTTGGCCCCGAAGACCGAGACGTACTGCGCGACGTCGGCCTTGACGTCGGCGTCGTCCCGGTTGGGCCCGATCCCCTCCTCGGCGACGTGGTTGTAGATGCCGAAGGCCCGGATCGCGGCCGAGTCGTCATCCGAGAGCAGCGGTACGTCCGCAACGCCCTTGCGCTCCGCGAAGGCGGCCAGCACTTCCTGCGAGTCGTAGCTGATGGCGGCGACGCCGAGTCCCTGCGCCCGAAGCTCACCGAGACGTTCCTGCAGCTCCACGAGCTGCGCTTTGCAGTACGGTCACCAGTCGGCCGAGCGGTGGAAGACCAGCATCGCGCCCCGCTCGCCCAGGATGGTGTCGAGCGTCCGGACGCGGCCGTACTGGTCGGGGAGGGCGAAATCCGGAATCTTCTCGCCCACCTGCGGGCCGAGCGACGCGACGTCGATCGGCTCCCGCTCCTGGGCCGACGCCGGTACGTGCGCCAATAGCACGACGGCGGCGGCGACCGTCAACGCCTGAAGCATGTGTGTCATGCGGTGAATGGTAGCACCGTGTCCGCCGACCTGGCGATGCGAAGGGCTCACCGCCGCCACGCGAACAGGCGGCTCAGGATGGCCTTCTGCCGGTCGCTGAAGCGCGCCTTGCGCATCTGGTTCGCCGCCTTGCGCAGCGCCTCGGCCTGCGTCGGGTAGGGGTGGATCGTCGCCCCGATGGTGCCGAGCCCGACGCCCGCCTTCATGGCGACGCTGACTTCGGTGATCAGGTTGCCGGCGTCCGCCGCGACGATCGTCGCCCCCAGGATCCTGTCCGTTCCCTTGCGGACGTGGACCCGGGCGAAGCCGGCGTCCTCGCCGTCGAGCACGGCGCGGTCGACGTCGGCGAGCGGCTGCGTGAACGTCTCCACGTCGATGCCCTTCTTGCGGGCGTCGGCCTCGTACATCCCGACATGCGCTATCTCGGGCTCCGTGTAGGTGCACCAGGGGATGTTCAGCGATTCGGTTGACGCCATCCCGAGGCCGAAGGGATGCGGGAACAGCGCGTTCTGGATCACGATCTGCGCCATCGCGTCCGCCGCGTGCGTGAACTTGAACGGCGAGCAGATGTCGCCCGCCGCATAGATGCGCGGGTTGCCGGTCCGCAGGTAGGCGTCGACCTGTACGCCGGATCGGTCGTACGAAACCCCCGCCTCTTCCAGCCCGAGTCCTTCCACGTTCGGGGCCCGGCCGACACCGACGAGGATCTCGTCCACGGTCGCCTCGCGGGCCTCGCCGGCGGTGGTGTAGCGGATCCGTTTCCCGCTCCCGTCCGGGTCGTCCCCGGTGACGGGCTCCACGCCGTCGATCGTGGTGTCGAAGGCAAAGCGCACCCCGTCGCGCTCCATCCGCGCCTGCACCACCGCCGCGGCGTCCGGATCCTCTCGGGGCAGGATATGCGGGGTCAGCTCGAACACCGTCACTTCACTGCCGAAGCGGGCGAAGGCCTGGGCGAGCTCGCAACCGATGGGACCGGCGCCGATGACGGCGAGGCGCCGCGGCAGCGACGTCAGCGAGAAGACCGTCTCGTTGGTCAGGAAACCCGTCTCCCCGAGGCCGGGAATCGGCAGGGCGGTGGCGCGCGCGCCGGTGCAGACCGCGGCCCGCGCGAAGCGCAGCGTGGCGTCGCCCACCCGCACGGTGTCGCGGCCCGTGAAGCGGCCCTCGCCGATGAAGACGTCCACGCCGAGCCCCTTGAACCGTTCGGCCGAGTCGACGCGGCTGATCGCCGCGCGGAGCCGGCGCATGCGGGCCATCGCGGCCCCGAAGTCCCGCTCGACGCCGCCCGGGAACGTCAGACCGAACTCGGCCCCGTCCCGTGCGGACGCCCACACGCGCGCCGCGCGGATGATTCCCTTCGACGGTACGCAACCGACGTTCAGGCAGTCGCCGCCCATCAGGTGCCGCTCGATCAGCGCCACCTTCGCACCGATGCCGGCGGCGACCGCGGCGGTCACGAGCCCGGCCGTGCCGGCGCCGATCACGACCAGGTTGTAACGCCCGTCCGACGTCGGGTTCTCCCACTCCGGCGGATGGACGTTGGCGGCGAGCCGCCGGTTGAACTCGTCGTCGGGAAGCAACGGGGCAGGGGCTGTACTCATGGCGAAGGGTAGGATAGCGGTTTTGCGGCGCCGCGCGACGGCCGTAACCGGCGCTCACCGCAACCGCCCGCCGGACCGTCACCCGCGCTACTGCAGGCCGGATGAGCCACGCTCCTCGCGGCCGTGTGCTGCCGTGGCGGTATCGCTGTACACTTGCTTGATCCTTGGGGGTGAGCATGTCCGGATCGCGGACGTTCGTCGCAGCACTCGCCGTTGTCGCCGCCGTCGCCGCCCAGGCGCCGGTTCCCGCCGTCGCTCAGACCGATCCGCTCGAGATCATCGATCGCGTCGACCGCATGCTGCGGGGCGACTCGAGTCACGGCACCTTCACGATGGAGGTCGTGACCGAGAACTGGGACCGCAGCATGACGATGGAGGTCTGGTCGCTCGGCACCGACTACAGCCTGGTGCGCGTGGAGGCTCCGCGGCGGGAGGCGGGCACGGCGACGCTGAAGGCCGAGGACGACATCTGGAACTACCTGCCCAAGGTCGACCGGTCGATCAAGATTCCGGCGTCGATGATGGGCGGGTCGTGGATGGGCTCGCACTTCACGAACGACGATCTCGTGAAGGACAGCCGGCTCATCGAGGACTACGACGTCGAGATCGCCTTCGAAGGCGACGCTGACGGCGTCGCGGTGTGGGACTTCATTCTCAGGCCGAAGCCGGAGGTCCCGGTGGTCTGGGGGAGCATCGAGTACCGCATCCGGCAGGGCGACTACATGCCGTTGTGGACGAAGTTCTACGACGAGGACGGCGAGCTCGCCCGCACGATGGAGCACAGCGCGTTCACCGAGATGGGCGGGCGCCTGCTGCCCGCGGTGATGGACATGTACCCGGCCGACAAGCCGGGCGAGCGGACCACGATGCGCTACGAGGAGATCGAGTTCGACATCGACGTCGACTCCTCGTTTTTCTCCCTTCGCAACCTGCAGGGCGGGCGGGGCCGGCGTCGGTGAAGGAGTCGCCCTGGCCGCGCATAGGCTGGCGCAACCTCGGCCGGAACCGCAAGCGCACCGTGCTGACCTCGCTGGGGCTCGGGGTCGGCTACTTCGCCTGCGTGTTCGTCGTCGGGTGGTCCGAGGGGATCATGGCCGAGCTGGTCGAGAACGCGACCTCGCTCGTCACGGGGCAGATCGAGATCCACGACGCCGAGTACCGGCCGGACAGGAGCCTGTACGACACCATCGGCGGCCGCGAGGGCGCTGACGTGGGGGCGCTGTTGCGCGCCATCGACGCGGACGAGGCGGTCGTCGCGGCGGCCCCCCGCGTCTACGCGGGCGGGCTGGTCAGCTCCGGCGAGGCGACGTCGGCGGGGATGTTCCTGGGAGTCGACCCCGAGCGCGAGGTGGCGCTGACCCGCTTCCTCGACCCGCTGGTCGAAGGCGCGCTGCCGGTGGCGGGTCGCTACGAGCTGGTCATCGGCGAGGAGATGGGCCGGCAGCTCTCGGTCGGCGTCGGCGACGAGCTCGTCCTGGTGGGGTCCGGCGCGGACGGGTCGATGGCGAACGATCTGTACACCGTGGCGGGCATCTACCGGACCGGGCTGGTCGAGTTCGACGCCTCGACCGTCGTGATGCCGATCGGCGACCTGCAGGAGTTCGTGGTGCTCGCGCCGGATCGGATCCACGAGATCGCGGTCGCGACGGCCCAGCCCGACCTGGCCACCGAAGCAGCGGGGCGCCTGTCCGGCGTGCTCGACGTGCCGGCGCGGCCGATCGTCGTCGCCTCCTGGGCGGAGCTGAACCCTGTGCTGGCCGAGTACGTCGCCCTGGCGCAGTCCTTCTACTGGATCATCATCGTCATCGTCTTTGCGGTGGCCGCCTTCGGCATCGCCAACACGATGCTGATGGCCACCTTCGAGCGCCGGCGCGAGTTCGCGGTCATGCTCGCGCTCGGATCCACGCCGCGGGCCGTCATGGGCATCGTGGTGTCGGAAGCACTGGCCATCGGCGCCGTCAGTCTCGCAGGCAGCGCGGCGGTCACGTTTCCGCTGATGGTGTGGTTGTCCAACGCGCCGCCCAGCCTGGAGTGGCTCTACGGGAACGTCACGTTGCAGGGTGCGCTCCTCACGCCGACCCTGCGCGTCGGCTACAACGTGCCGGCCTGGACCTGGGCGTCGGTCGGGCTCCTGGTCACGGCGCTGCTGTCGGCACTCTATCCGGCGGCCCGCGCCGCCCGCATTCCGCCGGCCGACACGCTGTCCGGACTCTAGGACCACATCGAAGATGCACGCAGGGGTTCTCGTCGTGCTCGCGATGCGCAACCTGCGCCGGCAACTGCGGCGGACGCTGCTGACCGCGTCGGCCATGGTCATCGGCGGCGGGCTGCTGATCTTCTCGCTCGCGTTCGCCGACGGGAGCCACGAGCAGTGGATCGACTCGGGGGTGCGGCTGGGCACCGGGCACGTCACGGTCGAACGGCCCGAGTTCCGCGTGCGCCGCCGCATCGACGACCGCCTGTCCGGCGAAGTGCGGCGCACGGTCGAGGAGGCGTTCGCGTCGCCCGAGCTCGCCCCGTACGTCGTCGCGACGTCGTCGAAGCTCAGCATCAACGGCCTGTCCAGCTCGGCCGCCGGGGCCCGTCCCGCGCAGATCATGGCGGTCGACCCGGTTGCGGAATCGAAGTTCGGGATGCTGGACGAGCGGGTGGTCGAGGGACGGTACCTGGAGCCGGAGGATCGGCTGGCCGCGTTCGTCGGCGCCGAGATGGTCGAGAGTCTCGAGCTGCGCCTCGGCTCGCGGCTGGTCGTGCAGGCGCAGGACGCCGAGGGCGAGATTGCGGGTCAGTTGCTTCGCGTGGTCGGCATCTTCAGCAGCGGCGTCCCGGAGGTCGACCGTACGCTGATGCACATTCCGCTCACCACCGCCGGCGAGTGGCTCGGATCGCAACAGGACGTCACCAACGTCGGGGTCCTGCTGAACGGCAGCGCGGCCACCGGACGCGTCGCCGACCGGCTCGAGCGCTTGCTGGCCGACCCGGTCGCGCGCGGCGAGGCGCGGGTGATGCGGTGGCGCGAGGCGGACCCGGCACTCGCCGCGGCGGTGGCCATCGACGACTTCGGCAACTACCTCGTCCAGGCGTTCCTGTTCACCATCATCGCCTTCGGCATCGTCAACACCGTGCTCATGTCGGTAATGCATCGGCATCGCGAGTTCGGCGTGCTGCAGGCGCTCGGGTTGACGCCGGGGCAGACCGGCGCGGTCGTGCTGATCGAGGGGTTCACGCTGACGGCGATCAGCGGGTTCCTGGGCGTTGGCCTCGGCCTCCTGGGCACGTGGTATTTCCTCGGTGACGGCCTGGATCTCACCGCGATGATGGAGAACATGGACGAGATGACCTTCTCGGGGGTCGCCGTCGACCCGCTCATCGTGCCGCTGTTCACCGCGCGGCGCATCGTCCAGGTCCTGGTGTTCATCCTCTTCGTCGGCGCCATGGCGTCGATCTACCCGGCGTTGCGCGCGTCGAGAATCGACGTGACCGAGGCGATGAAGTTCGACCGCTGAATCGGCCGGAGCGTTTCGATCCCGCTCGGACCTTCCTCAGACCATCCATGAGCCCCATGACCGATGCCAACAACGCCGCCGTCCGGACCGCGGGGGTCTGGAAGATCTTCCAGCAGGAGGCCGAGGAGGTCCGGGCGGTTCAGGACGTCAGCCTGACCGTGGAGCGAGGCGAGTTCACCGCGCTCGCCGGACCGTCCGGATCGGGCAAGACGACCCTCCTCAACCTGATCGGTGGCCTCACCAGGCCGACCCGCGGGCAGGTCTGGGTGGCCGGACGCGAAGTGAGCGAGATGTCGAACCGCGAGCTGGCGCAGCTCCGGCTCGAGCAGGTCGGCTTCGTCTTCCAGGCCTACAACCTGCTGCCGGTGCTGACCGCCCTGGAGAACGCCGAGTTCCCGATGCTGCTCCAGGGGGTGGACGCCGCGGAGCGACGCGCGCGGGTGCGGGAGCTGTTCGCGCGGACCGGCATGGAGGGGCTCGAGGACCGGCGGCCGGGGAAGCTCTCCGGCGGGCAGCAACAGCGGGTGGCGGTGGTGCGCGCCGTGGCGAGCCGGCCGGCCCTGGTGCTGGCCGACGAGCCGACCGCCAACCTCGACTCGCATTCCAGCGAGGCGCTGCTCGACGTCATGGCCGAGCTGAACCGCGACCTCGGCGTGACCTTCGTCTTCGCGACCCACGACCTCCGGGTCATGGAGCGCTCGCGGCGGCTCGTGCGCATGGTGGACGGGAACATCGACTCCGACGAGACCCGCGCGTGACCAGCCGGTTCGGCGCCGGTACCGTCTTCGTAGCCGGCCTGCTCGCCGTCGGGCTGCTGGTGGCCGGCGCAGCGCCGGCCGCGGCGCAGTCGAGCTGGCTCACCGGCTACGTGCTGACGGTGCCGCTTCTCAGCGGCTCGACGGCCCTGTCCGAGAGCAACGCCAGCAACTTCAACCGCTTCCGACTGTCCACCGAACAAGCGCTCGGTCCGTTGTTCTTCGAGGCGGCGTACGAGCACGCCGTCACGTTCCAGCAGAACGCCGCGCCGCTGAGCCTCGGACTCGGCGGGCTGGTCGACATCCAGAGCGGCGGCGAGTGGTTCGATCTGCAAGGCACGATCTCGCGCCACGACCAGAAGCACATGCTGTGGCGCCATCGCTTCGACCGGCTCAACGTGGCCTGGGCGCCGACCGAGGCGATGGAGCTGAGCGTCGGGCGGCAGGCGATCTCGTGGGGCACGACCCAGATCTTCACGCCGGCGGATCCCTTCCCGGCCTTCAGCCCCACCGACCCGTTCCAGGTGTTCCGGGCGGGCGTCGACGCGGCGCGCCTGCGGATCTACCCGAGCGCGCTGTCCGAGATCGACATCGTCTTTCGCCCGAGCCGCACCGATGTGGGGGAGGAGGTCACCGCGCTCGCGCGCGGCTTCGCCACCTGGAAGAACTGGGGCCTGTCGGTGTGGGGCGGCACGCTCTACGGCGACCCGACCGGCGCGGTGGGCGCGTCGGGCGGCATCGGGCCGTGGGCCGTCAATTTCGAGGCGGTCATCCGCGACTACCACGGGACCGTGGTGGGACGGGCATCCATCGGGACCTTCCGGCTGTTCCAGGTCGCCGACCGGGATCTCACCATCCTTGCGGAGTACCAGCGCGACGGCCGCGGTGCGGATGGACCCGACGAGTTGCTCGCCGTGTTGCAGTCCCGCGAGTTCCGCCGGGGCGAGTACCAGGTTTTCGGCCGGGACGAGGTGGCCGTCACCACGGCGTACCAGATACATCCGCTCTGGAGCGTCACCGGCACCGCGATCTGGAACCTCAACGATCGCAGCGCGCTCGTCTTTCCCGGCTTCTCCTACTCGCTGAGCAACGAGGCGTCGCTCGCGGGCGGCGTGTTCACCGGCACGGGAGCCAGCGACTACCTGCCGGGGCAACCCCTGCCGTCGATCTACGGCCTTGCGGGCGTCACGGGCTACCTCTCGTTGACCTGGTACTTCTGAAGCCCTCGGGCACGTCGGCTCGCCGCGGATTCGATGGCGAACCGGGCGTGCCGACGCCCGGATGTCCGATTGACGTCCGCGGCCCGTTCGACACTGGGCCTGCAAGGGGCCACGTCGACGTCGACACTGGCGGGAATCCAAGAAGGTCGGGTGCACGACATCATTGTGAGATGAGCGTCAGGCGGCATTTGCGGCACGTCGCT
>VXME01000023.1 GCA_009861545.1 Acidobacteriota bacterium
GCTGCGCCAGCGCCGAGCACGGAAGCGCCGCGAGGGCGCCGGCCAGCCCGAGGCATCGCAGGACGTACTGAGCCATGCTCATGGTCTCGTCTCCGCTTTCAGTCGCTGCAGCTCCTCCCGCGACCGGAACTCCAGCTTCGCCACCTTCCCGGCCCCAAGGTAGCCCATGCCGATCTGGGTGCGGCCATTGACCGTCACCGCCTGCAGCCCGTGGGTCTTGGTCCCGATCGTCGGCAGGTAATAGCTGGTCCACTCTTCCGTGCCGGGATCGAACTTCGCGATCGAATCGCCATGCGTGAACGGCAGCCACACCATGCCGTCTTCGTCCACCGACGTCTCGTAGCAGTTCCCGTCCTCATGCTCGGGCGGAAAGGGATACATCTCTTCGAGGTCAGAGCGGCTGTCGAGCTTCAGCAGGCCGCCACCGTACCACGAGCAGCCCCAGAACGTGGTGCTCCGCGGATCGGCGCCTGGCTTGCGAATCGCCACGGCGCCCGGCCTCCCGTAGCCGTAGAACGTCAGGCGATCGGCGAAGACCGCCAGCTCCTCCGCGGTGAACAGGTCGCTCCTGTCGTTTACCGCTTCGGGTAGAGGCACGAACGTGGCGTGGCCGGTCTCGAGGTCCGCCTTCATCAACCCGTCCCGCGGAATGGCGGTCGACCACCAGCCATTGCCGGCGCCATCGCCGGTCATCCCGTAGTTCGAGGCGTTCGGAACCGGGTTCTCGAAGAGCGTCCAGTCGCGGGTCCTCGTGTCGTAGCGCATCGCCTTCGCGTCGTTCGTCGCCCCCGCGGCCCAGATGCCACCTCGCCCGTCGTCGCCGATCCAGGGCCCCACGCGTGCCCCCTCGGGCGGGCGAATGATGGCCGATTCGCCCGTCCGCGGGTTGATGCGCCCCAGCGCACCGATGTTGCTCATGTCGAACCACACGACCCCGGCGGCGTCCCGGATGATGTCGTGCGAATTCGCGGGGGGAGCGTCCGGTGTCTCCGACAGCACGAAGTTCGTCGCGTGGCCGGTCCGCCAGTCGTATCTGACGACGGTGCGGGTGATGTTGAACATGTCGGCCATCCACACGTTTCCATCGGCATCCAGCGTGGCGTTCATCGCGTGGTGCTTGGACTCGTCCATGAAATCGACAGGGCCGAGCGCCCAATCGGTGCTGCCATCGTTGAAGAACGGCAATCCGAAACCGGGCTCGGGCGCGTCGTATTCGCGGGCGATCATCAGCGTCGAGTCCCCCGTCGGACGACGGGGCGTGAACGTCATGGGCGACGGGCCCGGACCACGCACCTTCGCCAGCCACGCCGCCAGCTCATCCCGGAAGTGGACCATGATCGCGTTCGGCCGGCGACGGGCCGCGGCGGCCGGAGTGCCATACCGATACGGGTGCATCCGGCTCATCACGTCGATGATGTTCCGCCAGCCGGCCTCGTCGAATCGGCTGATCAGCGTGAAGTTCTGCGGATGACATCCCATACAGGCCGCCCGAAAGACCTCCTTCATCCGGAGGTCCTCACGGGTGCCGTCCGGCAGCGCCGCATACCATTGGCTCCCCGTCAGCTGATTGTGGAAGTCCGCGGTAGGGGTGAGCGTGAAGTTCCGTCTGGCCCCGGCCTCGCGCAGCGCCACCTCCGCGCGGCCCGCCTCGAAGGCCTGGGCCTGTGCCCAGACCTTGTAGGGCCGTCCAGTCTCGAGCGGCGGGAAATGGTACTCGCCGTCACTGTCGGTGAACACGCTCGTGGTGACGTTCCGCCCCGGCGCCCGGGCAGACACGGTGACGCCCTCGAGCCTCTCGCCTGACGTCGATGTGACGGTCCCCCACAGGGGACCGGCGGTCTCGCCGAACGACACGGGGTCGGCCACACTCGGCGACGAGAGCTCGACCAGCCGGTCCACCACCGGCGGGCGGAGCGTCTGGACTCTCTTGAGGTAGCCGATGATCGAGTCGATCTGCTCGGGCCGGAGGGCGTACCTGAACGCCGGCATCGTGGCTGAGCCTTCGGAGATGAGCCGTCGCACCGCGCGTTCGCGGTCCTCCCCTTCGACATTCGTCCTGGAGAGCGGCGGCCCGTAGGATGCCGCGTCGACGAGGCCTGCCCCGGCGCCTCTGGTGGTCGACATCGTCGAGTAGTGACAGGTGTTGCAGCGCTGCTTGAACAGAAACGCGCCCTGCCGTTCGCTCGCGCTCAACGACGACAGAAAGTGCGTGTCGGTGACGCCAAGCACCTGCGGCTCCATGCCCCATGCGGTGCGCATCCACTCTTCGACGTCGGCGGGCACGTCCGGCGGTTCTGCTGACGTGGCCGGCTGGGCGAGAACGCCGGACGGGGGGAACAGGAGCACGCCGAGCACCACCAGCACAGACTTCATGGCCATGGATGTTCGGCTCCTGAATCGAGCACCGTCGTCGATCTCACCCGTTTGGCTCCTCAGCCGCTGCTCGTCACCGACCAGCAGGGGTTCGAGGGGCATAAGCTGCTGCGAGTCAGCAGATTATACCTGGAGTGTGTCTCCGACGATTGTAGGATCGAGCACCAAAGCACCGTAGCTTGACAGCCTCTATTGTCACAACTGGCTGGGGCTGTCGTGCCTGAACCGAAACTTAGCCGCCCGTGGACGGCCCGAGACGATCCGCCAGCGCCTGGCCGGCCGCACGTACGCGGCGCCCCAGATGTCTTGCGCTGCCGCTGACGCTGCGGCCGGAGGCCGTCAGCAGTCCCTGGGACACGCGGCGCGCACCGCTACGCACGATCCCGCCGAGCATCCCGCCGGCCTGCACGACCGCCGCCCGGCGGAGGTTGCGGCGCGGTCGGGACGTAAGCGCCGCGCAATACTGCTTCGCGATCATGGCGACTCGCAGCGTCAGGAACGCGTTCGTGGCGCCGCCGAGCACGGAGCTGACGAAGACCGTGCTGGCGGTCTGCAGCCCGGGCACGCTCCCCGCCACCGATCCGAACACGCCCGAGACGACCGGCTGGATGTGGTCGCTGATGTCCATGTCCTCGAGCTCGCCGGCGATGAAGGCGGTCGCGCCGACGTTCGCATACAGGTGGACGATCTCGCGGGCGCCGGGGCGTTGGTGATAGACGTGCGCCAGACGCCAGATCATCTTCGCCTGGACGCCGAGCATGACCAGGGCGTCGAGGCTGCCGTGCTGCGAGACGGCCGTGGCGATGAAGACATCGGATGCGGCCCGCCGGGCCACGTCGTCGGCCTGGGCGCCCAGGCGCTCGAGCCCGGCTTCGATCTCCTCGCGGGCGCGGAACGGTCCGGGGCCGGCCTGCTCGTTGTCCGCGAGGCGCCGGCCGAGCGCCCGCAGATGCCGTTCGAACGCCCGTCCTTCGTCGACCGGCGGCGGTTGCAGCGGCTTCGGCAGCCGGAAGAACAGAATCAGCGGCACCAGGAGGCAGATGCCGTAGACGACGAGCAGGACGCCGAGAACGGCCGAGCCGAGGGTCGGATGAAGCGCGGTGGCGAGCGAGACGAGCTGGGCGGTCTGGTTCACCACCAGGCCGAGCAGGACAACCGTCCCGAGGGCGGTGAGCGCGAACGCGATCCGGGACCACCTTTTCCACATGGCTCGTCTCTAAGACCGTGGACGTAGCGGCCCCGCTGGTGGTTCCCGCAAGCGGGAGTCGAGCGGCCGTGCTACCGCGCAGACTACTGGACGCGCTCGACGGCCAGGGCGACGCCGTTGCCGCCGCCGAGACACAGCGTGGCGACGCCCCGCTTCAGGTTGCGGGTCTTCAGCGCGTAGAGCAGGGTGGTCAGGATGCGTGCGCCGCTGGCCCCGATCGGATGGCCGAGGGCGACCGCGCCGCCGTTGACGTTCACCTTCGCCGGATCGGCCCCCAGCTCGCGGATGACCGCCAGCGCCTGCGCGGAGAAGGCCTCGTTGAGCTCGATCAGATCGACGTCGTCCAGTGACCAGCCCACCTTGGGGAGCAGCTTCTGCACCGCCTCGACCGGCGTCATGAGGAGCCACTTGGCGGGGCGTCCGCTGAACGCCTGCCCGACGATGCGGGCCATCGGGACCACCCCGAGCTCGGCCGCGCGGTCCTCGGCCATGACGACGGTGGCCGCGGCGCCGTCGTTGACCCCGGGCGCGTTGCCGGCGGTCACCGTGCCGCCGTCCTTCTTGAACGCCGGGCGCAGCCGGGCGAGCGCCCCGGCGGTCGTATCGGGGCGCACCGCCTCGTCGTACTCCAGCCGGATAGGGTCGCCCCGGCGCTGCGGGATCTCGACCGGCAGGATCTCGTCCTTGAAGAAGCATTCGCGGATGGCGGTGGCGGCCTTCCGGTGGCTGTCCGCCGCGAACGCGTCCTGGTCCTCGCGGGTGACGCCGTAGCGTTCGACGACCGCCTCGGCGGCCTCGCCCATGGACCAGTTCTCGACCGCGCACCAGAGCCCGTCGTGCATCATCGCATCGAGCACCTGCCCGTTGCCCATGCGCATGCCGCCGCGCGCCTTCGGCAGCATGTACGGACAGTTGCTCATCGATTCCATGCCCCCGGCGACCGCGACGTCGATGTCGCCGGTGGCGATCCCCTGCGCGGCGAGCATCACCGCCTTGAGCCCGGAGCCGCAGACCTTGTTGACGGTCAGGGCGCCGACGTGGTCGGGGAGCCCGGCGGCGAGGGCGGCCTGCCGGGCCGGGGCCTGGCCGAGGCCGGCGGAGACGACGTTGCCCATGATGCACTCGTCCACCGCGTCCGGCTCGATGCCGGCCC
>VXME01000024.1 GCA_009861545.1 Acidobacteriota bacterium
AGTTGTTTATATGAGACATACCCTCCTCTGCCCCGCCGCCCTTGCCGGCAGCGGCGCGCGCCGCCCCTATCGCCAGGCGGGCCATGATCTCGCTGGTTCCCTGGTGAAAGCGTACCCGCGCCCCGTACTTCAGCGGCCGGGCGCCGTCGAGCAGCGTCAGCCTCCCGTCGAATCGCCGCGACGCACAGAGGCCCCCCTCGGTGGTGAGCGTGTCGCCACGCTGCAGCTCATCGACGCCGACGGCGGCCAGATTGACGGCCACCCGCTGCCCGGCGCGCGAGGCGGGCCTGGGCTCGCCGTGCACCTGCAGGCCGCGCACCTTCACCCGCCGGCCGGCGGGCATCAACGTGAGCTCGCCCTCGCCCTCGATGACGCCGGACGCCTGGGTGCCGGTGACCACCGTCCCGAACCCCTTGACGCTGAACGTACGGTCCACCGGCAGCCGGGGGATGCCGCTGTCCGCCCGCCCGGAGGCGCCGTCCGAGAGCGCGGCGAGCTCGCGCCGCACGTCGTCGAGCCCGGCCCCGGTGCGCGCCGACACCGGTACCAGTGCGGCGCCGTCGAGGAACGAGCCCGCTATCAGCTCCCGGGTCTCCAGGCGCACGAGCTCCAGCGTCTCCTCGTCCACGAGATCCGCCTTGGTCAGCGCCACCAGACCGCCACCCACTCCCAGCAGGCGGCAAATGTCGAAGTGTTCGCGGGTCTGGGGCATGACCGACTCGTCGGCCGCGATGACGAGCAGCACGCAATCCATGCCGCTCGCGCCCGCCAGCATGTTGCGGACGAACCGCTCGTGCCCCGGCACGTCGACGAACGCGAGCTGCGTGTCGCCGTGCCGGTACGGCGCGAAGCCGAGGTCGATGGTGATCCCTCGGGCCTTCTCTTCCTGCAGCCGGTCCGGATCGATCCCCGTCAGCGCCTCGACGAGAGTGCTCTTGCCGTGGTCGATGTGGCCGGCCGTGCCGACCACGAGGTGCTTCACGGATCCGATCATCGCACGGTCACGCCCGACGCGGCGGGCGTCGGCGGGTCATCGACGCTGTTTCCGCCCGGCGCCGCGCCGCCGCCGATCGCTCCGCGCGGGTCGGCGCGAGCGCGCAGCGCTCCCCGGGCCCGACGGCCGCACCGCGTTCAGCACGTCGGTCAGGGCCAGGTCGAGCTGGCGGTGCGCGGTATCCACGCGCACGAGCCGCACCCGCACGCGGTCTCCGAGCCGGTAGACCTTGCCGGTGTTCTCGCCCTGCCAGAGGTGGTGGCGCTCGACGTAGCGGTAATAGTCGTCGGCCATGCTCGACACGTGAACCAGCCCTTCGACGAACTGCTCCACAAGCTCGACGAAGAGGCCGAACGCCGTGACGCCGACCACGTAGCCGGTGAACTCGCCGCCCACCTTGTCGGCCATGAACCGGACCATCTGCCAGTGGACGAGCTCGCGCTCCGCGTCCTCGGCCCGGCGCTCCAGCTCGGACGTCCGCCGTGCGATTTCCGGCAGAGCCTCCGACCACCGGCGCATCCGTTCCACCGCTTGCGCGGGCCGGCGGCTCGCCCGCAGCGCCCGATGCACGATCAGGTCCGGATACCGTCGAATCGGCGACGTGAAGTGCGTGTAGGATGCCGCCGCCAGCCCGAAGTGGCCGTGGTTTTCCGGCTCGTACCGCGCGAGGCGCATCGTTCGCAGCATGAGGCGGGCGACGGGTCGTTCTTCCGGTTTCCCGCGCAGCCGTTCGATGAGCCTCTGGAAGTGCGTCGGCGCGATTGCATCGGGCGGCGCCGCGAGACTGTAGCCGAGAGAGGTTGCGAACTCCTCGAACGCCTCCACCTTGGCCGGGTCGGGGCGCTCGTGCACGCGAAACAGTGCCGGCATCTCCTGCCGGACGAGGTGTTCCGCCACCGTCTCGTTCGCGATGAGCATGAACTCCTCGATGATCCGGTGGGCCGTGGTGCGCTCATCGGCGACGATCGCCGCGACACGGCCGGCGTCGTCGCGTCGAAAACGGGCGACCGGCACGTCGAAGTCGATGGCTCCGCGCCGCCGCCGGCGCTCCGTGAGAATCGCGGCCAGCGCCCCCAGCGAGACGAGGAAGGGCGCGATGTCCGCGTACTTCCGCCCCGCCGGTGACGCGGGATCGCGCAGGAGCGCGTCGACGTCGGTGTAGGTCATGCGGGCGTTGCTGTGAATGATGCCGTCGTGGATTTCGTACCCCACCACCTCGCCGGCGCGGTCGATCTCCATGACGCACGACTGCACCAGACGATCGACCCGCGGCTTCAGGCTGCACAGCCCCGTGGCCAGCTCGGGAGGAAACATGTGCACCGCGCGATCCGGAAAGTAGACGGACGTGCCCCGCTCGGCGGCGCTTCGGTCGAGGGCGCTGCCGTCGGCCACGTAGTGCGACACGTCCGCGATGTGCACCCCAAGACGCGCGTTGCCGCCGGCGAGCGGCTCGAGGGTGATGGCGTCGTCGAAGTCGCGGGCCGTTTCGCCGTCGATCGTGACCGTGGTGAGACGGCGGAAGTCGGTCCGTCCCTTGCGGTCGCGGGACCGCAGCGTCTCCCCCAGCCCCTGCGCCTCGGCAACGGCATCGGGGTCATGAGCCTCCGGAATTCCGTGCGCGCGCAGTACCACCCGAACGTCCACTCCGGGCGTATCCAATGTTCCGAGCACTTCGATCACCCGGCCCAGCGGACCCCGCGTCGCGGTCGGAAAACGTGTCAGCTCCGCTACGACCAGATCGCCGATCTGCGCGCCGGCCTGCTCGTCGCGCGGCACCTGCACGTCCATCGGCAGGCGCCGGTCGAGCGGTACGACGTAGCCGATGCCGGCGCCGTCCGCCTCGTACCGGCCGACGAGCTGCGCGGCCGCCCGCTCCACGATTCGCAGGATCCGGCCCTCGGCCCGACCGGGATCGCTACGCCGCTCCACCCGGACCACGACCCGATCGCCATGCATCGCCTGGTTCAGATTGGTCCCCGCGATGTACACGTCGCTGGCGATCCCATCCACCGGATGATCCGGGGCCACGAATCCGAAGCCGCGCGGGTGCACGTGCACGCGGCCGGTAACCAGGTGCATCCGGTCGGGCAGCCCGTAGCGATGACCGCGAATGCGAATCAGATCGCCCCGCTCGACGAGAGCCCGGAGTCGGCGGCGAAGCGTCGCGCGCTGATTGGCGCGCCATCCGAGCCGTTCCATCAGCTCGCGCACCGTGGCGGGATGGTCCACCTCCCGGCGCAACGTATCGAGGAGCTCGTCCGCGGTGACCATCGTGGCGCCGGCCGTCACCCGATCAATGCGACCTGCAGGTCGCCGACGTTGGTGTCGGTCGGCCCTGTGTAGATCAGGTCGCCTAACGCCTCGAAAAAGGTGTAGGAATCGTTCGCGGCCAGGTAGTGCTCGGGCCGGTGCAGCCCGCGCTCGGCCGCTCGGCCCGGCGTCGACGTATCGACCAGGGCGCCGGCCGCGTCGGTCGGACCGTCTATGCCGTCCGTACCGACGCTGGCGACCACCGCGTCCGGAAACCGCCGCGCCAGGTGGAAGGCGGCGGCGAGGGCGAACTCCTGGTTGCGCCCGCCCCGTCCCGGGCCCTTGACCTGCACCGTGGTCTCCCCGGCGGACACGATGCACAGCGGCCGCGGCTGCTCGTGCGCGAGGCGTGCAATGCTCCTCACGTAGCCCTCGGCCGCTCTGCGCGCCTCCCCGGTCACCGGCTCGTCGATGACCGTCACGGAGAAGCCCAGCTCACGGGCCCTGCGCACCGCCCCCTCGACCGCATCGCGCCGGCTGCCGATCAAGTGGTAACGGGCGCCGGCGAACCGGGCATCCCCCGGTTTGGGGCTCTCCTCGAGTTCACCGCGGACGCCCCGTTCGAGCGCCTCCAGCGCACCCCGCGGCAGCGTGCCCGCTCCGCCCGCTGCCCGGCAGATCGACAGCGCCTCCGCGAACGTCGTCGAGTCGGGTGTCGTCGGTCCCGAGCCGATGACCGCGGGATCGTCCGGTTGCGGGTCGACGACGTCGGAGATCGCCAGGGTCACGACCCGGCCTCCGGCCGCCACCGCAAGCCGGCCGCCCTTGATCGCGGACAGGTGCTTGCGCACACAGTTGAGCCCGTCTATCGCGACGCCTGCCCGCAGCAGGACGTCGGTCACCGCCGACTTGTCCTCCAGGGTCAGACCGGCGATCGGCACGGCGAGCCCGGCCGAGGCCCCGCCCGACAGCAGCAGCACCAGGACCTCGTCCGGCCCCAGGCCGCCGGCCAGCGCCAGGGCGCGGCGCCCGGCCCCGACGCTTCCCGCGGTGGGCACGGGATGTCCGACGTCGAACCACTCGAGGTTGCCGGCCGCACCGCCGGCTTGCGGAGACGCGACGAGCCCCCGCTCGCCCGCCCGCGGCACCACGGAGACGAACGCCGACGCCATCTCCGACGCGGCCTTGCCGGCTGCCACGACCAACGGGATCCGGTCGCCGATCGCCTCGTCCACTGCGCCTGCGCTCAGCGCTCTTGCAACGAGCATCGACGCCCCGGCCGCCGCGATACCCTCGCGTACGATGTCCGGAGCGTGGCGCCGCAGGCTTGCGAGAGTCAGAAGAAGGCTCGAGGTCAGTGGGTCGGTTGCCGGCCCGAGGAAGCCGACAGGCGGGTCACGCCGTCGATCTGCCGCAGCAGGCGGCTGACGACCTCGTCACCGTGCTCGCGGGCACACAAGCGATCCACGTTCGCCATCAGCTTGCGAAGGGCCGCGTCCACGTCGGTCATCGTCTTCTGCGAGTAGTACTCGCGCTGCTGGTCCAGGCACTGCCAATGCTTGCGCAACTCTTCCCGGTAGAAATCGGATCGAGCGGAGGGTGCACGAACCAAGCAGCCACTGTCGGGATGCGGCGAGCGGGGAGGCTCGCTGTTGGTCACCGGCATGGATTCGTATTCAGAAAGTCTAGCGACCGGGGCTTCGCTCTGTCAAACCGCCGTCACGAGGCGCCCCGTCGTGCGTCCGTTCACTCTTCGCCGGTTCCGAGCGCCTCCTCGAGCAGCCGGTTGACCACCCGCGGGTTGGCCTGGCCCCGCGTGGCACGCATGACCTGTCCGACCAGAAAGCCCAGGGCGCCCTTCTTCCCGGCCCGGTACTTGCCGACGGCGGCCGGATGCTCGGAAAGGGCCCTCCGTACCGCCGCCTCGAGCTCTCCCACGTCACCGATCTGCGACAGTCCCTCCGCCTCGACGATGGCCTCCGGCGGCCGCCCGGTGGCGGCCATCTTCTCGAACACGTCGCGCGCAACCGAATTGCTGATCGTCCCGCCGTCGACCAGGCGAATCAGCGCCCCGAGCGCCGCCGGGGTGACATTCGTCGCGGCAATCCCCACCCCGAGAGTCTTCATCCGCTGCGCCACCGCTCCCATGATCCAGTTCGCCGCGGCCTTTGCGTTCCCGGCCGCGGCGGCCGCCGCCTCGAAGAACGACGACAGGTCCGGGTCGTCGGCCAGCAGCGCGGCGTGGCTTTCCGGGAGTCCATGGTCGGCCATCAACCGCTGCTTGCGGGCCTCGGGCAGCTCCGGCAATTCCTCCCGCACGCTCGCGACCCAGTCGGGATCGAGCACGAGGGGGGGCAGGTCCGGATCCGGAAAATACCGGTAGTCGTGGGCTTCCTCCTTGCTGCGCATGGACACCGTGCGGCCGCGGGCGACGTCCCAGAGACGGGTCTCCTGCACGACGGTCCCGCCGCTCTCGAGCAGCGCCGACTGGCGGCGGACCTCGTAGTCGAGGGCCCGCTCCAGGAACCGGAACGAGTTGAGGTTCTTGATCTCCACCTTCACGCCGAGCGCTTCGGCGCCCCGCGGACGCACCGAGACGTTGGCGTCGCAGCGCAGGCTGCCCTCCTCCATGTTCCCGTCGTTCACCCCGGCGGCGAGCAGGATCCCGCGCAGCCGCTGAAAGAAGCGGGCCGCCTCGGACGGCGCCCGCAAATCGGGCTCCGTCACGATCTCGACGAGGGGCACGCCGCTGCGGTTGAAGTCCAGGTAGGTCTTCGCGCCGGAGTCGGGCAACCCGTCATGAATCGACTTGCCGGCGTCCTCCTCCATGTGCACCCGCATGATGCGCACCCGCCGAGCCGCTCCGTCGTCCAGGTACTCCACGTGCCCGTCCGTGGCGAGCGGCTCCTCGTACTGCGAGATCTGATAGCCCTTCGGAAGATCGGGATAGAAGTAGTTCTTGCGCGCAAAGACGGAGGCGCGGTGGACGGTGCAGTCGAGCGCCGCCGCGGTCCGCACCGCGTGCTCCACGGCGCGCTGGTTGAGGACCGGCAGGGCGCCGGGCAGGCCGAGGCAGACCGGACAGACCTGACTGTTCGGCGGGGCGCCGAACGCGGTGCTGCAACCGCAGAAGATCTTGGTCTCGGTCAGGAGCTGGGCGTGGACTTCAAGCCCGATGACCGGTTCGAACAACATGTCCCGCGAACAGGCAGGCCTCAGACGCTCGGGCCGGCGCGCCGCACGTCCTCGTCGGCCTCCGCCTCGAACGCCTTGAAGTTCTCGGCGAACATTCCTGCAAGCCGTCCTGCCTGCGCGTCGTAGGCGGCGCCGTCGCTCCAACTCGCGCGCGGGTGCAGACTGTCCGCGGGCACGTTCGGAACCGCTGTCGGAACCTCCACGTTGAAGATCGGATCGGGAGCGTAGGGGACATCGTCGAGCGCGCCCGAGAGCGCCGCCCCGATCATGGCGCGGGTGTGCCCGATCTTCATGCGGCTGCCGACGCCGTACGCGCCGCCGCTCCAGCCCGTGTTCACCAGCCAGACCCTGGCGCCGCGGGCCGCGATCCGGCGCCCCAGCAGCTTCGCGTAGACCGTCGGATGATGCACCATGAACGGCGCGCCGAAGCAGGTGCTGAAGGTCGCCTTGGGCTCCGTGACGCCCTTCTCCGTTCCCGCCACCTTGGCCGTATAGCCGGACAGGAAGTGGTACATCGCTCCCGCCGGGGTCAGCCGTGAGATCGGCGGCAATACGCCGAACGCATCGCAGGTCAGCATGACCACGTTGGCCGGGTGGTCGCCCTGCCCCGAGGGCACCCAGTTGTCTATGAAAGAGATCGGATAGGCTCCGCGGGTGTTCTCGGTGAGCGTGTCGTCGTCGAGGTCCATCGCGCGGGTCGCCGGATCGAGCACGACGTTCTCGAGGACGGTCCCGAAACGGCGCGTGGTGCCGTAGATCTGCGGCTCGGCCTCTTCCGACAACCGGATCATCTTCGCGTAGCAGCCGCCCTCGAAGTTGAATATGCCGCGGTCGCTCCAGCCGTGCTCGTCGTCCCCGATGAGGCGGCGCGCCGGATCGCTCGAGAGCGTCGTCTTGCCCGTCCCCGACAGGCCGAAGAACAGCGCGGTGTCGCCGGACGCGCCGATGTTCGCCGAACAGTGCATCGGCATCACGTCGCGCAACGGCAGCAGGTAGTTCATGACGGTGAAGATCGACTTCTTGATCTCGCCCGCGTAGCTGGTGCCCCCGATCAGAACGAGCCGCCGCGCGAAGTTGAGCAGGATGAACGTACCCGAATTGGTCCCGTGGCGTGCCGGGTCGGCCGCCATCGACGGGATGTCGATCACGGTGAACTCCGGGGCGTGGCCGCCGCCCGGCGTGCCTGCCGGCTGCTCCAGGAACATCGTGCGCGCAAAGAGGCTGTGCCACGCCCGCTCGGTGATGATCCGCACCGGAAGCCGATACGCCGGATCGGCGCCGGCGAAGCAGTCCTGGACGTACAGGACCTTGTCGTCGAGGGCGCTCACCACCTCGTCGTGCAGCGCATCGAACCGGACCGCGTCGATCGGACGGTTCACCTTCCCCCACCAGACGTCCGCGGTGGTGGACGGTTCATCGACGAGGAACTTGTCGTTCGGCGATCGCCCCGTGTGCGGGGTCGTCAGGCAGACGAGCGGGCCGGACTCGGCGATCGAGCCCTCTCCCTGGCGCACCGCCTCCTCGTACAGGGCCGCAGTACCGAGATTCCAGTGCAGATGGCGTGGCCGTGCGATGTCGAGGATCGAGGAAGGTTTCACTTGCGGCGGTGCCTCCGGCATAGGTGAGCAAACCTTAGTCGCGCGGCGTTCCCGAAGTCAAACCGGCCGGGGTATCATATGCAGTGGCCGTTTTCGCGTAAACGTTCGGCCGCCGCTACTCGTCACCATCGGGTACAGAGCCCAGCTTGCAGGTGATGGCCGTCACACACGTCGCACCAGCCGTTCGAGAGGAACGCGCCGCCGTCGATTCGCAGATCGCCGAGGCCGTGTGCGCGCTTCTCATCCGCGGAGACCGCCTCGCCGCGGGCGAACGCTTCGCGGAGATAGTCGAGCGCCATCAGCGCCGGGCGACGCGCATCGCCTACTACTACCTGCGCGATCCGGCAGAGGTCGACGAAGCCGTCCAGGATGCGTTTCTGAAGGCTTTCGTCAACATCCGTTCCTTCCGGGAGCGGCTGTACTTCGAGCTCTGGTTCACCCGGATCCTCGTCAACGGCTGCCTCGACCGATTGAAGTCGCGCGCGCGCCGCAACCGCTGGATCGTATCGGCCGGAGAGAACGACGCCGGCCGCGAGTGGAGAGACGACCTCGATCGGCGTGCGGCGCTCGAGCCATCGCCCGAAGCGACCCTTCTGCAGGCGGAACGCCGGGCGGAACTGATGGCGGCGGTCGATCGTTTGCCCGACCGGCAACGCGCCGTGGTCGTGCTCAGCCAGTTCGAGGGGCACGCCACGCGCGACGTGGCCGCCATGCTCGATCTGACGGAAGCCACCGTCCGCGTGCATCTCTTCCGCGCGATTCGCTCGCTGCGGCGCATTCTCGGTACCGAGCACTGGTTCCAGGAAAAGCAGGCCGAAGAGGCGGGACACGCATGAGCACGCGGGTTCTTCGAGACAGGATCGGAGCGCTGCTCCGGTCGGCGCGCCGCGGCAGCCGGTCGCCGCACCTGACCGACCGCGAGCTGGCACGGGCGCTTGTGAAGGCCGACGGCGCGCACCCGGCCGCGGCGGGCGATTCGCATCTGGCCGAGTGCATGCAGTGCGCGGCCCGCGTCAGCGCCCTGCAGTCGGACCTCGACCGCCTCACGACGGCGGCGGAATCCGCTTTCGACGACGCCCACCCCCCGTGGCGGCTCGTCCGGCAACGCCGCCGAATCATGCACAGGATTCAGCGCGCGGCCGGCGGGCGGAGCTCGGCGCGCATCCTGAGATTTCCAACGTCCCCTTCGCTTTCCGTCGCCGACGCGCACCCGAGCCGGCGGTGGCTCTCGCTGGCGGCCGCGGCAGGCCTGCTCCTCACCGTCGGCATCGGCCAGGTAATCGACGGTCGACGCCAGCAGCCGCCTCCGAACCCGGGAGCGGCCGACGCGCTGTCGCAGCCGATCATCGGGCCGGCGGCCGGGCCGCCGCAGGCGGTCGCGGACGAGCAGTTCATGCGCGAGCTCGAAGAGGCTCTCAACTCCTCCCGCGTCAGTCCTCTCGTCGCCCTCGACGAGATGACGCCGCGGGTGCGCGCCGCAGCGATCGACATCCGGTAGATGGCTGCGACAATCTTCAGGAAGGGCCTCGACCTCAAGCACGCCGTCGCCGGCGAGTTGGCGCGCGACTACCACAGCCGGATCCTCGATCGGATTCGCGAATCCGATTTCGTCTGGCGGAGCGGACGCCTCACCCTGCACCTCGCCCGCGAGTTCGGCTTCTGCTACGGCGTCGACCGCGCCGTGGACTACGCGTATCAGACCCGCCGGAAATTTCCGGACCGGACGGTATTCCTGACCGGCGAGATTATCCACAACCCGCACGTCAATGATCGGCTGCGCAACGCCGGGATCCGGTTCCTCAGCGATCCCGGCGAGCGAATCGAGCAGGTCACCGCGGACGACATCGTGATCCTGCCGGCGTTCGGGGTCACGATCGCGGCCCTGGAGCAGCTCGTCGGCTGCGGCTGCACCCTCGTCGACACCACCTGCGGGTCGGTCCTCAACGTCTGGAAGAACGTCCGGCGGTACGCGCGCGACGGCTTCACCGCGATAATTCACGGCAAGGTCCAGCATGAGGAGACGCAGGCCACGGCATCCCAGGTCCGGGTCGCCTCTGACGGCCGCTACGTCATCGTCCTCGATTGCGAGGAGGCGGGTGTCCTCTGCGAGTTCATCCGCGGGCGGATCGACGCCGCGGCGTTTCTCGACCGGCTCGGACCCGGCTGCTCCCCCGGTTTCGATCCGGCCCGAGACCTCGTGCGGGTGGGGCTCGCCAACCAGACGACGATGCTGATGTCGGAGTCCGTCGAGGTCGGGGATCTGGTGCGCGGCGCGATGCTCGACCGTTACGGCGAAGCCGCGCTCCCCCGCCACTACCGCGCGTTCGACACGATCTGCAGCGCCACGCAGGATCGGCAGGACGCCGTGGTCGGCCTCCTCGACGAGCAACGCTTCGACCTGGCGATCGTGATTGGCGGCTACAACAGCAGCAACACGCGAAACCTGGCGCGGATCTGCGCGGAACGGATCGCGACGTATCACATCTCGGACCCGTCCTGTCTGGAACCGGCGCTCGTCCGGCACCTTCCGCCCGGAGGGCGGCCGGGAGCCGAGATCGCGACGCGCGACTGGCTGCCGGGCGGTGCGCCGCTGACCGTCGCGCTGACGGCCGGCGCCTCCACGCCGGACAACATCGTCGGCGAGGTCGTCGAGCGGCTGTCCGATCTGGCAGGCGGCGAGCTCTCGACTTCGTAAACGCGGGGCGGCGCGTGACCGTCTTGCTGTTCAGGGAATCGGACGCGGCTGGGGTATCCTGACGGGCCACGCAGACCAGGACGCAACTGGCGGGGAATCGGCGATGAGCAAGACGCGCGGATGCATGACGGTCGTCCTCCTCACGGCGATCCTCTCTCTCGCGGTCGCCGCCGAGGCGACACAGCGCTTCAAGTGGTGGCAATCCGACGAGGTCGTCTCCGAGATAGGGCTGACCGAAGAGCAGGGAGCCGACATCGAGGCGATCTTCCAGGCCCTGAGGCCGAGACTGCGGGATCTGGCCCGGCTCCTGCATCGGGAGGAGGACGAGCTGACCGCGATCATGCACGCCATGCAGGCGGAGGAGTGGGAGGTCGCCCTGCAGATCGACAAGGTCGAGGCGGCCCGCAGCGCGCTCAGCAAGACCCGTACGCTGATGCTGTACCGGATGCACCGTACGCTGACCGCGGACCAGTCGGAAGCCCTGCACGCCATGTGGGAACGGCGCCGCTCCCATGGAGACTCGTCGTCCCGCAATCCCGACTAGCGGGCCCGCCGCATCGAACCGTCCGCGCACCCCGCCCGTCTATAACGGTCGCCGGGGAAGATTCCCGCGTCGGCGCGGGTCCAAGTACCCCGAGTCTGGAGGAACGCCTTGATGACCCTCGCCCGTGTTCTACCCGTCGTCCCGTTGCTCGCCGCCGGCTGGCTCCTGATCGCACCCTGCGCAGGGCACGCCCAGACTCTTCGAACCGGTGTCGGCGGCGTCGTGTCCCAGGCCGCGCTCCAGGCGAGCCGGACCACACCGGCGGCGCGGCGCTTCGACCTGACGCTGGACGACGCGGTCCAGCGCGCCCTCGAGCGCAACCTCGACATCGCCGTGCAGCGCATCGACCCGCTGGTGCAGGACATGGCCGTCGCGACCGCCAACTCCGCGTACCTGCCCCTTGCGTCGTCCGGCTTCGGACTGAACCAGCGAACCAGCCCCAACCGGACGCTGTTCGACGGCGGCGGTCTCCGCGGCACGAACATCGTCAACGAGCAGGGCAACTACAACCTCGGGATGAACCAGCGGATGAAGTGGGGCGGCGGCCAGTACGACGTCACCTGGAACAGCAACCGCGTGGAGTCGAACAACATCTTCACCACCTTCAACCCGAGCTTCGGCGCCAACATGACCCTGGGGTACACGCAGCCGCTGCTGCGCGGCTTCCGCACCGACCCGCAGCGCACGCAGCTCCTCGTCTCGCGCATCAACCGCGACATCTCCGACATCGGCCTGGAGCAGACCGTCATCAACACGCTCGCCAACGTCCGCCTGGCCTACTGGGAGCTGGTCTACGCGCGCGCCGCGGTCGCCGTGCAGCAACAGGCGCTGGAGCTGGCCGAGCAGCTCGTGCGCGACAACCGGGCGCGCGTGGAAATCGGCACCCTGGCCCCGATAGACGTCGTGCAGGCGCAGTCGGAAGCCGCTGCGCGGCGGCAGTTGCTGGCGCAGGCGGTCCGCACCCTGCGGGCCAACGAGCTGACGTTGAAGCAGCTCATCGTGGGCGGCACCGCGGACGAGTTGTGGGACGCGGAGATCAACCCGACCGACCAGCCGCGGATCGAGGCTACGCCGATCGATCTGGAGACAGCGATTCGCGGCGCACTGGACCGGCGCACCGACATCTCGCGGGTGCGACGCGAGCTCGACATCAACGACGCCCAGGTCGACAACTTTCGCAACAGCACCCTTCCCCAGCTCGATCTCGTCGGCACCTACCAGTTGACCGGCCAGGGCGGATCGCGGCTGGTGCCCGCCGGAAGCTCCTTCGAAGCAATCTTCGGCGGCGCGGGCGGCGTCATCCCGGGCGGCTACGGAGATGCCATCAACGACATCGTCGACGCGGACTACCCGTTCTGGAGCGTCGAGCTGCGGATGAGCTATCCCCTCGGCCAGAGCGCGGACAGGGCGGCCTATGAACGGGCGCGGCTGCAGCAACAGCAGGCCCAGGCCCAGATCCGCCAGATCGAGCTGCAGGTCGCCGTGGAAGTCACGAACGCCGCGCTGCAGATCGACGCGATCCAGCAGCAGATCGAGGCGGCGACGGCCTCGCGCGAGCTGGCCGAAGAACAGCTCCGGGCCGAGGAGAGCAAGTTCGAGGTGGGACTGTCCACCAACTTCTTCGTCGTGCAGGCCCAGCGCGATCTGGCGACCGCGCAGGATACGGAGCTGCGCGCGATACTCGACTACCAGCGGGCCCTGATCGAGTTCGAACGCGCCCAGCGCACTTCACTCGGCAACGCCGGAGTCACCGTCGTCGGCGGCGGTGGAGGCGGCGCGCCATAGTCGTCCGACGAGGGACAACATGAGACGCATCCTGCTCGCCCTCCTCATCCTCGGCGGTGCGATCACCGCCTACGGCTACTACAGCGTGCGGACCGTCGAGTTCGTTCCGGACGTCAGCACCGTCGCGGTGACGGAGGGCGACATCGTCGACACCGTGGGAGCAACGGGCGCGCTCGAGGCGGTGACGACCGTCCAGGTCGGCAGTCAGGTCTCCGGGATCATCCAGGAGCTCCACGTCGACTTCAACTCGATCGTGCGCGAGGGGGACGTCATCATGCGGCTCGATCCGTCGCTGTTCGAGACGCAGCTCGAGCAGGCGCGCGCCAACCTGCTGCGCTCGGAGGCGGAGGTCGAACGCCTGTCCGTCGCGGTCGACGACGCCGCAACGCAGCTCCGGCGATCGCGCGAGCTGGCGGCAGGCGAGCTCATCTCCGAAACCGAGCTGGAAGCCGCGGAGGTGGCGCTGCGTTCCGCCGAAGCCCAGCGCAAGTCGGCCCAGGCCCAGGTGCGCCAGTCGCAGGCCTCGCTCAGCATGAACGAGGTCAACCTGGAGCACACCGTCATCCGGGCACCGATCGACGGCATCGTCACCTCTCGTCTCGTCGACGTCGGCCAGACCGTGGCGGCCAGCTTCCAGGCGCCGGAGCTGTTCGTCATCGCGGCGGACCTGACCAAGATGCGGGTCATCGCGAACATCGACGAGTCGGACGTCGGCCGGATCCGGCCGAACCAGCGCGTGACGTTCACCGTGGACGCCTTCCCGGCCGAGGAATTCGAGGGCAGCGTCTCGCAGATCCGGCTCGAGCCGATCGTCACGCAGAACGTCGTGACCTATGCGACCGTCATCGACGCCCCCAACCCCGAGCTCAAGCTCAAGCCGGGCATGACCGCCACGGTGACCGTCGAGGTGGCGCGGCGGGAGAACGTGACGCGGATCCCCAACTCTGCGCTCCGATTCCGGCCGACGCCGGCCGTGTTCGCGGCGCTCGGCCAGCCCGTGCCGCCCGAGCTGCAGTTGGCCGGTCGCGGCGGGAGCGGACGCGCACGGTCGGGTGCGATGCCGGCCGGCGCCGAGCGACCGGCAGGTACGTCGGGCGCCGAGGCGCGCGGGTTCGGACCGCCCGGCGGCGGAGGGCCCGGCGGCTTCGGCGGGGGCGGCGGCTTCGGTCCCCCCGGCGGCGGAGGAGAAGGGCCCGGCGGCTTCGGCGGGGGCGGCGGGCCGGATCCGGAGCGACGGC